>JAYOXJ010000327.1:0-4031 GCA_038152725.1 Rhodospirillaceae bacterium | reverse complement strand
CCGATGGCCCAGACCGGCTCATAGGCGATCACGGTGTTCTTGGCGTTGGCACCCTCGGGCAGCGAGTTCGCCAACTGCTTCTTGTTGATCTTCTTGGTGCGGCCGGCTTCGCGCTGTTTCAGCGTCTCGCCGATACAGATGATGGCGATGAGTCCGGCGGCATGGGCCGCCGCGGCCTTGGCTTTGACGTCCGCATTGTCTTCGCCGTGGTCCGAGCGGCGCTCCGAATGGCCGACGATGACGTACTTGCAGCCCATCGATTTCAGGAGTTCGGCGCTGACGTCGCCGGTGTGCGCGCCGGAGGCCTGGGCATGGCAGTCCTGGCCGCCGACGGCGATGCCGCTGCCCTTGAGCGCGTCGACCACCGGGCCGACCAGCGGCGCGGGCGGACAGACCAGCATCTCAAAGGCCGGGCCTGTCTTTTTCTTCATCCGTTGCGCCAGGCCGCCGGCGAGACCGCGGACGTCCTTCTTGAGGCCGTTCATCTTCCAGTTGCCGGCGATCAGGGGGCGTCGCTTTGCAGCCATGGTTGTTCTCCGATGACAAATTGGGCGTCCGGATTTGTCGGCTAGTGGGGCGAGCGAGTCAATGGCTCAAGACCAAGTCGGGCCTAGAAGTTGATTGCCGCTCCGGGCCCCCGCACCTATTATGCGCGCCGCCTTTAAACAGACCGAAGACTGGGAACCCGAGACATGCTTCTTCTCATGCGCAAGCGTATCGGCACGTTCGTCGTCCGGATATTCGCCCTGCTGCTGATTCTCGGTTTTGGCGCCTGGGGTATCCAGGACATGCTCGACTATCGCGTCGGCGGCGGCGGTGCCGTTGCAGAGGTCGGTAAGTCGCGCCTCGGTCCGAACCAGCTCTACCGTGAAGTGAACCAGGAAATCGCGCGCCTGCGCCCGATGTTCGGCAATCGCCTGGACATGGAAATGGCGCGCCGGCTCGGCCTCGTCGATGCGGTCCTCAACCGCCAGATCGACACGCTCGCCACCAGCGAAAGCGCTGCCAAGCTGGGCGTCGCGGTCAGCGACGAACTGGTCCGCTCGGTGATCGTCGCCGAACCGACGTTCAAGGCGTTGGCCGGTGGTTTCGATCGCGACCGGTTCCAGCAGGTGCTGCAGGCGACCGGATTGTCCGAGGCCGCTTACGTCGAGGACGTGCGTCAGTCAGTCGCCTCCCAGCAGGTGCTTGCCAGCCTCGCCGCTGGCGCCACCGCGCCGAGAGCCTGGGTCGAGGCGGTTTATCGCTACCGTGAGGAAACTCGGACGGCGGAAAGTGTGTTCGTCGCCGACAAGGATTCCGGCAGCGGCGCAGAGCCGACGGCGGAGCAGTTGCAGAAATTCTACGACGCCAACAAGCAAACCTTCACCGCGCCCGAATACCGGACCGTCCGCTTCGTTCGCCTCGACGCCGCCGAACTGGCCAAGGAAGTCGAAGTCGGCGAGGACGCCATCAAAGAAGCATACGAGCGCCGCGCCGACGAATTCGTGACGCCCGAGAAGCGCACCGTGCGTCAGATCATCATTTCCGACGAGGCCAAGGCCAAGACCGCCGCGAATCGCCTAACCGAGGGTGCGGATTTCCTCGCGGTCGCCAAGGAAGACGCCGGCCAGGAAGCGTCCACCGTGGAACTCGGCGAGATCGTCAAAGGTGACCTCCTGGGCGAACTTGCCGATCCGGTGTTCGCGGTCAAGGCCGGCACTGTCACGGCCCCCATCAAGAGCCCGCTCGGCTGGCACATCTTTCAGATCGTCTCGGTCAAGGCGGGCGGTACGCAAGGCTTCGAGCAAGTGCGCGAAAAGCTGAAGATTGACCTCGCCCACGAGAAGGCGCTCGACGGTCTCTACGAGCTTTCCAACAAGTTCGAGGATGCCCTCGGCGGCGGCGCTACCATCGAGGAGGCGGCCAAACAGCTCAACCTCAAGGTCGAGAAGGTCGAAGCCATCGATGCCGCGGGGCTGGATCGCGCCGGTAAGGCCGTCGCCGGCCTGCCCGCGGGCCCGGGTTTCCCGGCGCTGGCGTTTTCCACTGAGGACGGCGCGGACAGCACCATGACCGAGGCTGGCGAAAACGGCTTTTACATCCTGCATGTCGACAAGGTCACCAAGCCTTCGCTGCGTCCGTTCGAAGAGGTCAAGGCCAAGGTCGCCGACGGCTGGAAGGTCGCAGAGCGCCGCAAGTCGGCCGAAAGCCGTGCCAAGGCGATCGTCGATGCGGTCAACGGCGGCAAGGTGCTGGCCGACGTGTTGGCGACGACGCCGCTCAAGGCCGAGGTTTCGGCACCGCTTCGCCGAGACGGTCGCGGCGCCGGCAGCGCCTTTGATGGCAAGCTGGTCGGTGAGCTGTTTGCGGTCACCCCCGGTAAGGCTGTCATGGGACGAATTGGTGACGGCTTCCGCGTTGCGGTGCTAAAGGACGTGAAGGCCGCCGATCCCGCCGCCGACAAGAAAGGCGTCGAGGAATTGGAAGCGGCGCTGAGCCAGTCGCTTCAGGGCGATGTGGTACGCGGACTGCAGGTCGCCTACCGCGACGACGTCGGCGTCAAGGTCTATCGCGAGACCATGGAACAGTTGTTCGGCAAGAAGCAGCAATAACGCTGTCGCGGCCGGCGGAGCAGCGCCCATGCATACCCATCCCGACCGCAAAATCTTCGAGCGCACCTATGCCGATGGCCGTGCCCAGGTGGTGTGGAGTCGGCTCGTCGCCGATTTGGAAACGCCGGTCTCGGCGATGCTCAAGCTCGCAGACGGCCGGCCCTACAGCTTCCTGCTGGAATCGGTCGAGGGCGGTGCAATCCGTGGCCGCTATTCGATCATCGGGTTGGCGCCCGACGTGATCTGGCGCTGTCGTGGCAATTCGGCGGAGATCAACCGCAGTGCCGTCACCGACAAGGAGACTTTCGTCCCCTGCCCCATCGCCGCTGCCGAAGGCGCGATGAAGTCGTTGCGCGCGCTCTTGGCTGAGAGCCGCATTGATCTGCCGGCCGATCTGCCGCCGATGGCGGCCGGTTTGGTTGGTTACATGGCCTATGACATGGTGCGGCTGGTCGAGAAACTACCCGATGAAAATCCCGACGTTATCGGCGCGCCGGACAGCATCTTCATGCGCCCGACCGTGATGGCGATCTTCGACAGCCTGCACGACTCCGTCACCGTGGTGACGCCGGTGTGGCCGTCGAAGGACGTTTCCCCCGCGGACGCGCATACCGCCGCCGAGGCCCGCATCGCAGCCGTGATCGCAGACCTGGAGCGTCCGCTGGCGCTTGGACGCGCGCAGCAGAATGCGGTCCGTGTCAGCGAGGAAGACGTCACCTCCAACATGACGCGCGAGTACTTCCATGAGATGGTGCGCCGCGCCAAGGACTACATCCTGGCCGGCGACGCCTTTCAGATCGTTCCTTCGCAGCGCTTTCGCATGCCGTTCCAACTACCGCCGTTCTCGTTCTACCGTTCGCTCCGCAGGCTCAACCCCTCGCCCTTCCTGTTCTATTTCGATTTCGACGGCTTTCAGGTCGTCGGCTCCAGCCCGGAGATATTGGTGCGCGTGCGCGAAGGCAAGATCACGCTCCGCCCACTCGCCGGCACGCGCCGGCGCGGCGAGACGCCGGCCGAGGACGCGGCACTGGCGGAAGACCTGCTCAACGATCCGAAGGAACGCGCCGAGCACTTGATGCTGCTCGATCTCGGCCGCAACGACGTCGGCCGCGTCGCCAAGGTCGGTACCGTTCATCCGACCGAGCAGTTCACCATCGAGTACTACTCTCACGTCATGCACATCGCATCCAACGTCGAGGGCGAACTTGATCGCGAACATTTCGACGAGATCGACGCGCTCATGGGCGGCTTCCCGGCCGGCACGGTCTCCGGCGCGCCCAAGGTGCGGGCAATGGAGATCATCGACGAATTGGAACCCGAGCGCCGCGGCGTCTATTCCGGCTGCATCGGCTATTTCGGCGCGGACGGCGACATGGATACCTGTATCGCGCTCCGCACCGCCGTCATCAAGGACGGCACCATCTTCATCCAGGCCGG
>JAYOXJ010000326.1:0-4032 GCA_038152725.1 Rhodospirillaceae bacterium | reverse complement strand
GGGCACGGCTTCTCGGTTCAATTCGCGCCGTATGCCGGTTGCAAGCAGGCCCTTGATCTCGGAGGCGAAGATCAACCGAGTGCCGTCGTCGTGGATGAACAGCGGCTTTACACCGAGCCGGTCGCGGGCGAGGAACAATTGCTTTTCGTCATCGTCGTAGATGGCGATGGCGAACATACCGTTCAGCCGGTGTAAGCACTCGATCCCCTCAAATTCATACAGCCGCAATATGATCTCGGTGTCGGAGTTTGTTTTTAAACGAATACCGCGTTCGACCAGGAAAGCCTGAAGTTCGACGTAATTGTATATCTCGCCGTTTTGGACGACGGCGATGCGGCCGTCGTCCGATAGCATCGGCTGGATACCTGATTCTGGATCGATGATTGCCAGCCTGCGATTGCCGAGCGCGACGCCGCGTGTCGAGAATATCCCGTCGTCGTCGGGGCCGCGATGTCGAAGAATGACGCCCATCCTCTCGAGGTCGGCGCGGGGAAGGCTGTTTCCGCTGCGGTCGAAGTAACCGAATATTCCACACATTTGGTTTACCGTCGCCGGGACGAAAGCTTCCTTGCTGGCTCGATCAGCACGGTGCGAAGCCCTCGATTTTAAGATTGGGAATGTCGGAGAAACTTTTCTGGAGCAGCGACGTGCCGACGGAAGTCCGGCGGAGCGCGGCGACGATCCTTCCCGCCGCGCGACCATCACCGTAGGGGTTGGCCATTCCGGCCAAGCCGTCGCGGAACGACGGCGACAACGCGAGCCGAATGCCGTTGGCGATGTTTTTCCGGTCGACCGCGACATCGATCACGTTTCGCCCCCGCACTCTGCCGCGTTGACGAATTCCGATATTCACGACCGGCAGGGCAAAGCTCGCAGCCTCAATAATGCCGCTCGACGAGTTGCCGACCATGGCGGCAGCGCAAGACATGATCGACATGTAGTTTCGCGAGCCCAGGTTTTTCACGACATGGACGTTCGGTTTGCCGTGCGCGAAATCCTCAATCGCCTCGATGATGACGCTGCTGCCCATATCGGCATTCGGATAGGTGATGACGGTGGTGCGCGGAAACTCAGACAGGGCGTGAAGAACCTCGCTTACCTGCGTGCCAGTATCCGCAGTCTCCAGTGTTGCCGGGTGATAGGTTACAAGCAACGGCCTTTCCCGCAGTTCGATGCCGAGGACCGAACCCAATTCATCCGCGCCTAGAAGCTCGAGCTCAGTCACGCGATCAAGGTTCGGCGCGCCTGTCACGAAGATGCGCGCCGGATCCTCACCCAATTGCCGGACCCGTGTGCCGTAGGCCTCGGTGGCGACGAAGTGGATATGGCTCATTTTCGTGATGGCGTGCCGGAACGCCTCGTCGATGGCGCCTTCAGTCGTTTCGCCGCCCGAGATGTGGGCGATAGGAATGGCGAACGGCACGGCTGCGGCGGTGGCCGCGAACATTTCATAGCGGTCACCGAGGACCAGCAGGATATCGGGCGCCGATCGCTGGAATGCCTGGCCGAACAACTCGATTCCGCGCGCCATGGCATTGGTGAGATCGTTCGGAGAGCCGGCGCCGGCGTAGGTTTCCAACCGGTCGGAAACCGGGAACCCGTCCGCTTCGATGTCGCGGATGGTATAACCAAAATGCTTCGACAGATGAGCGCCGCAGACCATCAGCCGCAACTTCAGATCGGGGGCTTCGCGAAGCCTCTTCAGAATGGGAACGAAAATACCGTAATCGGCCCGCGAACCCGTTACGACACCGATGGTTCTCAGCGGATCATTTCCTTCGTCAACAAAGTGTCCGGCTCGATGTCGCAGCGCGCCACTTCGCCGAACAGGCTGCGAAGCTGCGCCGGGGGCAAGCCGGTTCCGGGGCGCTTGACCGTCAAGTTGGCGGCCGAGAAGGCCGTACCGGCCGGGATGTGCGTCGCTGCGACGACGCTTTTTCGGGCAATGGTGCGGATGGCGAGTTCGCTCTTTGCGGGGACTTTCTGGCCGTCGCCGAGGGCGGATTCGACGATCCGGATTTCATCGACGAGCTGCTTCAGTTCATCGCCTTCCAGTGAGGCGGCGTGGTCGGGACCGGGCAGCGACCGATCCAGGGTGAAATGCTTTTCGATGATTCTGGCGCCGAGGGCCACGGCGGCGAGCGATACGGCGATGCCCGGCGTATGATCCGAAAAGCCCACCGGATAGCCGAATTCCTCGGCCATGGTGTGCATCGCGCGCAGATTGGCCTCCGCCGGGTTGGCGGGATAGTTGGTCAGGCAGTGCAGAATTGAAATGTCCCGGCATCCAGCTTTCTCAAGCGCTCCAACGCCGGCGCGGACCTCTTCGAGATCGCTCATGCCGGTTGACAGGATGACTGGCAGCCCTAAACCGCCGACGTGTTCCAGGAAAGGAATGTTGACCAGTTCGCCGGACGGAATCTTGAAGCGATCGACGCCGAGGCGAGCGAGAAAATCGGCGCTCGGTGTGTCGAACGGCGTCGACAGGAAACGAACGCGTTTCTTCGAACATATCGACCACAATTCAGTGAATTCGGTGTCCGTCAGTTCCAGCCCCCGCAGCATTTCGATCTGGTTTTCGTCGCCGGGGGTGGCGGCCAATTGATAGGTTGCCTTCGGCGCCTTCGCGGTCACCACCCGATCGGCCCGGTAGGTCTGAAACTTGACGTAGTCCGCGCCCGCGGCCTCGGCTACGTCGATGAGTTTGCGTGCGAGTTCGACGTCGCCGTTGTGGTTGACGCCGGCCTCGGCTATGATGACGACTTTATCCGTGTGTTGTTGCACGATTGTTGTTCCCCGACATGAGTTGAGGGCTGCTCGGGATCGAAACCAGCCTCGAAATAATGTCACGCGCGACGTCCAGGGTTCCGAACACCGGCGCCGAAGCGTAGTTCGCCTGCTCGGCGAGCAGGTCCCAGCACGGCCGCGTATGCAGGCCGCGAGCCGTGGTGTCGGCAAGGAAGGCGTCGCGGCTTTCCCGGTCGGGCAGGAAGATGGCGTTGAGCCAGTGGTTGCACTCCGCCCATTCACGCGGCTCGAACAGCGTGACGCCGTTGAACGGCTGGAACACCTCGGCCAGACGCGCGTGCAGGCGGTGCTTTAACGCGAGCCGCGCTTCGAGGCCTTCGAGCTGGGCGCAACCGAGCGCGGCATTGATGTTGGGCAGCCGGTAGTTGAAGCCGACGGCATCGTGATGATACTGCCAGGCATGCGGCACCTTGGCCGTGGTCGAGAGGTGCTTGAGCCGCGTCGCCAGTTGCTCGTCGTCGGTTACCACCATACCGCCGCCGCCGGTGGTCAGCACCTTGTTGCCGTTGAAGCTGAGCGCGCCCGCACGGCCGAGGGCGCCGCAGGGCCGGCCCTTGTAGCGGCTGCCGAGCGACTCGGCGGCGTCCTCCAGTACCGCGATCCCGTATTTCCGGCAGGCCGCGATGATTGGGTCCATGTCGGCGGGGTGGCCGAACACGTGCACCGGCACGCAGGCGGCGATACGCCGACCGCTCTCGCGGTGGATGGCGCCGTTCTCTCCGGCCTCGCACGCGGTTTCCAGGAATTCCGTCAGCGCGGCGGCGTCGAGGCCGAGCGTTGTCGCGTCGATGTCCATGAACAGCGGCTCGGCGCCGCAATAGCTGATGGCATTAGCTGTGCCGATGAAACTGAGGGCCGGGCAGATCACCAAATCGTCACGGACGGCGCCGAGCCCGGTCAGCGCCAGGTGCAGCGCGGCGGTACCATTAACCGCTGCTACGCCGTAGCGGGTGCCGCAGACCTTGGCCATCTCCGCCTCGAAGCGGTCGACGTACTTGCCGACCGACGACACCCATCCCGAATCGAGACAATCCTTGACGTAATTCCACTCATTGCCGTCGAGCCAAGGTTCGTGCAGGGCGATGTCGCCCTTGCAGCCGAGTTCATCGCGAACGAACGCATCGAGCCTGGCGGCGGCGTCACGCCAATTCATGGTGAACCGCTTGCGTCATTTCGGGGCGCTCGGGAAATGCAGGGGATAGTCCTTTTGGACCTGTTCGTATT
>JAYOXJ010000325.1:0-4051 GCA_038152725.1 Rhodospirillaceae bacterium | reverse complement strand
TATATCCGCGCCAACAAGCTCAACTGGAAACAGATCCACGCCCATCCGGGCCTCGGCATCCCGAACCGCTTCAACATCCCCGACTGCCCTGAGCGCGTGCATTGGGAGCAGGAGATGGCCTTGGCCGTCGGCGCGCCGGGTGCCTACGACTACGGTCCCGAGCGCTGCTCGTGGCTGACCCATCACATGACCAACTGGATGGGCGACGACGGTTTCCTGGTGCGCGCGCATTCCAAGATCCGCCGCCACAATCCGGAGGGCGACGTGCTTTTCATAAACGCCAAGGTGACTGGGCTGCGCGACGGCGGCGACGGCTTCGGCCTGGTCGACATCGAACAGCAGGCGACGAACCAGACCGGCGAGCTTTCCATCGTCGGCGGCGGCACCGTCAGGTTGCCGAAGCGGGGCGCATGACGTCGCGGGGGCCGCTCGCCGGCATCCGGGTGCTGGAGTTCGGCCAGGTCCTGGCCGCGCCCTATGCCGGCATGATGCTGGCCGACCAGGGCGCCGAGGTGATCAAGATCGAACCGCCGGCGGGCGAGCCGTCGCGCGGATACATGCCGCCCGATGTCGATGGGCACTCGCCTTACTTTCTTTCGGTCAACCGCAATAAGCTCGGTTTCGCCGTCGACCTGAAGAGCGACGCCGGACGCCAGGCGGTGCTCGACCTCGCCGCCCGGTCCGACGTGGTGATCGAGAACTTCCGCGCCGGCGTCATGGACCGCTTGGGCCTTGGCTACGAAACGTTAAAGGCGCTCAACCGGGGTGTCGTCTACTGTGCGGTGTCGGGTTATGGCCGCTCGGGCGCTTTCGCCGACCGCGCCGGCTACGACCCCATAGCCCAGGCGGAGTCTGGGTTGATGGCGTTGACCGGCGAGAAGGACGGCCCGCCGATGCGCTCCGGCACCTCGCTGGTCGACATGGCGACCGGCATGTTCGCCGCCCAGGCCATCACCGCCGCACTTTTCGCACGCCACGGCACGGGCGAGGGGCAGGTGGTCGAGGTCAGCCTCTATGGCAGCGCGCTCAACATGCTGGTCAATTTCGCCGCGCAGTCACTGATCTGCGGTGATGACCCCCGGCGCTTCGGCTCCGGCAGCCAAGCGGCGCAGCCCTCCGGCGTCTATCGCTCCAAGGACGGCGAATTCATGATTACGGTGGGTTCCGACTCCATGTACCGGCGCTTCTGCGAAGAGGTGCTCGGACGCCCCGACCTCGGCACCGACCCGCGCTTCGCCACCAATGCCGGCCGGCTCCGCAACAAGGACGCCATGGACCAGGCTTTCGCACCGGTGTTCGCCGGATACGCCAACGCAGACCTGATCCGCCGCATGCGTGCCGCCGCCATTCCCTGCGGCGAGATCCTGGGCGTTCGCGATGCGCTCGCCTCGCCGATGACGGAAGCGCTGGGGCTGATCGGCTCGGCGCCGCATGCGGCGCTTGGCGAATTGAAGACGCTGCTGCCCGGGTATTCATTCTCGCGGACGCCGGTGCGCGATCCGATAGGCGCGCCGCTGATCGGCGAACACAGCCGCGACGTGCTCCGCCGCGTTGCCGGCTACGACGAAGCGCGGATCGAGGCATTGATCGCCGAAGGGGCGGTCGTCGCTCCCTGAGTTCAACGATTTTTGATTGTTTCCGGTCGTATCTGCCCGCTACGTTGGCCCCTCTTTAGGATTGGCGACATTGGGAGGGCGAAACGATGAGTATCACCGGCGTAAAGGCGCTGACGTTCGATACCGGCGGCACCATTCTCGACTGGCATTCCGGATTTCGCGATGCGCTCGCGGCACTGGGCAATGAGCTCGGCGAGGAGCGCGACTGGCCCAAACTCGCCAACGACATCCGCCGCGGCGCCTTGAAGCGCATGCTGAACTTGGGCGAACACGAACCGCCGGCCTACAATTTCGACGGCGCGCACAGGGCGTCGCTCGACGAGGTGCTGGCCGCCAATGGCATGGATGCGGCCAACGATGCCCAGCGCCAGGCCATCGCCTGGGACCGGGCGCACAGCTTCAAGTGCTGGCCGGATTTTCCCGCCGTACTTCCCAAGCTTCGCAGCAAGTATATCTGTGCGTCGTTCACGATTCTCAGCTTTCGCATCATCATCGACACTGCCAAGGCGAACGGGCTTTCCTGGGACGCGGTAATCTCTTGCGAGGCGATCGGTAAGTACAAGGTTCTGCCGGAGGCCTACCGGACGGCGGCCAGGTTCCTGCAGCTTAAGCCCGAGCAATGCCTGATGGTCGCCTGCCACAACTTCGATCTCAATGCCGCCAAGGCGGTCGGCTTCAAGACCGCCTTCGTGCGCCGGCCGCTGGAGTGGGGGCCGGACGGTCCGCCCGACCCGACGCCCAATCCGATCCACGACATCGTCGTCGACGATTTCCCGGCGCTGGCCCGGGCGCTCGGCGCCTGAGGGGAAGGCGGCCATGAGCCTGCAACTGGTCGGCGCTTGCTTCGGGCGCACCGGCACCAACTCGCTGAAGCTGGCGCTCGAGCGGCTCGGCTTCGATCCGTGCCACCACATGTTCGAGGTCGCCACCAACCCCGACCAGCTGCCCTATTGGGAGGCGCTGGCCAGAGACGAAAGCGTCGATTGGCGTGAAGTCTTCGTCGGCTACAAGGCCTGCGTCGATTGGCCGTCGGCCAGGTACTGGCGCGAGATCTGGGAGGTGTTTCCGGAAGCGCCGGTGATCATGACGTTGCGCGATCCGGAGAGTTGGTTCGCCAGCGTGCAGAAGACCATCCTGCCGTCCATGCGCGGCCACGCCGACATGGAGGAGGGGCCCAGCCGCCGGCGCTCGACGATGGCCTACGAATTGATCGTGCGCCAGACCTTCGCCGAGCGCATGGACGACTTCGATCATGCCACCAAGGTCTACCGCGATTATGTCGAAGACGTTCGGCGGTCCGTACCAGCCGGGCGCTTGCTCGAATACGACGTCAAGCAGGGCTGGGAACCGCTCTGCGAATTCCTCGGCGTCGAAGTCCCCGACGAGCCGTTCCCGCTCACCAACACCACCGAACAGTTCCGCAAGCGCCGTGGCCTCGATTGAGACCGGCCGCCTACAGAAACGAAGGACCAGTCGAAGAATGCTAAAGCTCGCCGCCGTCTTTGCCGCCGTGTTCGTCGCCGAACTGGGTGACAAGACGCAACTCGCCGTATTGCTGTTTTCCAGCGGCAAGGAGGTCAGTCCGTTGATGGTGTTCCTGGCGGCGTCGGCGGCGCTGGTGCTGTCGACCGGCTTGGCCGTGCTGGTCGGCACGCTGGGGGCACGCTACCTCGAGACGATGCCGTTGAAGCTGATCGCCGGTGCCGGTTTCATCGCCATCGGCATCTGGACCCTGGCCGAGCACTTCCGCGCCGGCGCCTGAGCCGAAGTTCCACGAACGACTGGAATTGGCCGGCTCGATTTCGCAGCAGGCTTATTCGGAGACTGTTTTCTAACCGAACAACGCCGAAATTTCGGCCTGGCTCATGTTGGCGCCGCCGGCCTGGGTCTGTCCCACAGCGGCCGTATTCTGCAGGTCGTCGTTGACCGGTGGTTGGACATCCTTTCGCCGTTCCTTGCCGGTGTAGGCGCGTTGGCCACTGTGGTTAACCCGGCGCCGGTCGGGGCCGGTGTAGCTGCGGACATTGATGAACATCCGCGGGCACTCGATGATGCGGACAATGCGTTCGTACAGCTTGTTCGGCGCGACGGGCTTGCCGAGAAATTCATTCACGCCGGCGTCGCGCGCCTCGATGACCCGCCGCATTTCCGTATGACCGGTCAGCATGATGATCGGTAAGTACATGCACGTGCTGTCGGCGCTGGTGCGGACCAATGACACGAACTCAAGGCCGTCGAGCGGCTTCATGTTCAAATCCGTGATGATGATGTCGGCGGGGAAAGTTCGCAGCAACTTCAAAGCGTCCGCGCCGTCGTCCGATGTCTGAATCTGCCGAACATGGAAAGCGCGCAGCACTTCCTTCAACAGAATTTGCATATGCTTGTTGTCGTCGACTATAAGCAATTTTAAGTCGGAAAGGTCATAAGCCTTCATC
>JAYOXJ010000324.1:3775-4054 GCA_038152725.1 Rhodospirillaceae bacterium | reverse complement strand
GCATTTTGACGATCCTTCGGCCAACGTCACTAGCCGCATGGACCGAAGCCATGAATGTTGCCATCAAATACGATCTCCAGTTCGACGACGGCAGGCGCGAAGTCGTCGATGTCTCATTCGACGCCGAGCGCCTTATCCTGGACACGCCGCCGCCAGAATCGCCGCCCGATTGGACGGCGCTGGAATTTCACCAATGCCGAAATTGTCCGCTCAGCGCGGACGACGATGCCCGGTGCCCGGTTGCCGTCCGGCTGGTCGATATAGCGGAGCGGTTCGGTA
>JAYOXJ010000324.1:0-3765 GCA_038152725.1 Rhodospirillaceae bacterium | reverse complement strand
ATCTCGGCCCGCTCCACGGCGCAGGCGGCGCTCGGCTCGTTGATCGGGCTGGTGATGCCGCTCAGCGGCTGCCCGCACCTGGCGCCGTTGGCGCCAATGGCGCGGTTCCATCTGCCGCTCTCGACCCATGAAGAGACGGTCTACCGAGTAACCTCGATGTATCTGCTGTCGCGTTATTTTCGATCCAATGGTTCGACGGCCCTGGATGACGGGCTCGACGGTCTTTCGGAAATCTACGCGAAAATTCAAATGGTGAACCAGGGAATCTCCGCGCGGATGCGCTCATCCAATGTGTTCGACGAGGTCAATTCCGTCGCTATCCTGGATATCTACGCCCAGACCATCCCGATCGTGATCGACGACTCGCTCAGCGATATCGAACATCTGTTCAGCCGCGAAAGGAAGGTGGCGTGATGGCGCGCAATCAAGTCCTCTTCGTCGATGACGCCCCTTATTTCCTCAAGGGCATGGAGCGCGCGCTGCGCCAGCATGGCTCATCGTGGGACGTGAAGTTCGTCGACAACGGTCGCGCAGCGTTGAATATGATGTCGGACAGTCCGCCCGACGTCGTCGTCGCTGACATCAACATGCCGGAAATGTCGGGTGATGTATTGCTGGGCAAGATCAATCACCGTTTTCCGAAAACGCGCCAGATCGTGCTTTCCGGGAAGTGCGACCAGTCGAGCGTTTACCGGATGCTCGGCAGCAACCATCGGTTTCTGTCGAAGCCGTGCGATATCGGTTTACTGGTCGACACCATCAACAGTGCGATTTCGTCCCGGGGCGAAGAGTCCGATGAATTGGCGCTGGAATCGGATGGCGCCGAGGTCGTTCACGATCGGCAAAAGGACACGGTCCTGCTGATCGAAAGCAGCCAGATGCAAAGCCGGCTGGTGAGCGAGCGCATCCGGGTCCTCGCCGGCGTCGAAGTCGTCGCGGCTCACTCGCTGACCGAGGCCGAGAAAATCTTGGCGGGCGAGCCGACGCGCATTTTCATGTGTGTGACGGCGATGCATCTGCCCGACGCCGATGGCATGGAGATCGTCGATTTCGTGCTCGCCCGGCATCTGCCGTGCGTCGTGCTGACGTCGTCGCATGACGACGGTCTGCGTTCACGCTCGCGCTCGCGCCCGATCCTCGACTACTTCCTGAAGAACACCCTCTATCACGAAAACCAGTTGTTCGACCTGATCAAGCGAACCGCCGACAACGGCTCGATATCCGTCCTCGTCGTCGACGACAGCCGCACCGACTTGCGCGTCGCCGCCGAACTGCTCGAAACGATGAACTTCCGAGTCACGACCGCGAATTCCGGGTCGCAGGCCATCGCCGCGCTGGAGGCCGATCCGAGCATCCGGGTCGTCATCACCGACAACGAAATGCCGGGGATGAAAGGAACCGAGCTCACCGCCGAACTGCGTCATCGCTTCGCCGAGGATGAGATGATCATCATCGGCATGTCGTCGGCCGCCGATATTACCGCCCGGTTCCTGAAGGCAGGCTGCAACGACTTCATCAAGAAGCCGTTCAGCAGCGAGGAGTTTTTCTGCCGGGTCCAGCAGAACGTGGTCTTTTTCGAAAAGTTTGCCGAGACCAAGCGTCTTAACGTTCGTGTGTCGCAGGAAAAGGCGCAGTCGGAGAAGCTGCTCAGGAACATCCTGCCCCAGCGCGTCGCGGCCGAATTGAAGGCCTGTGGCAAGGTCGAGCCGGTGAAGCATGACAACGTCAGCGTGCTGTTCGCCGATTTCGTCGGTTTTACGGCGAACGCGGAAAAACTGCCGTCATCGCGCTTGGTCGAATTGCTCGGCTACTATTACAGCCGGTTTGACGAGATCGTCTCGCAGATGTGGCTCGATAAGATCAAGACGATCGGTGACTGCTACATGTGCGTGGCCGGATTGTCGGGCGAGAACGGCAATCACGCGGACGAAGCGTTCGAGGCCGCGAAAGCGATGCTGTCGGCGGTCGAAACACCGCCGCCGGGACTGTTCGCGGCGGGTGAGGCGCCCTGGCGCCTTCGCATCGGTATCCACTCCGGGCCGGTTACCGGGGGTGTCGTCGGATCGCACAAGTTCGCCTACGACGTCTGGGGCGACACCGTCAACACGGCCGCACGTATCGAGTCGTCCGGGAAGGCAGGCATGATCAACGTCTCCGAGGTTACCCGGGCGCTGTTGATGAAGGCGGTCAGCGTGGAACCGCGTGGCCGCATCGATGTGAAGGGCAAAGGAAGCCTCGAGATGTTTTTCGTTTCCTGAGGGAGCGGTGCGGGAAGGGCGGCATGCCGCGATGCCGGCGGCATCGATGCCGTCCCGCGCCGTAATGCGAACGCCCTTGAGGTCGTTGAAAAAAGCGCTAAGTTGAGGGTCGGGAAGGGCATGCGTTAGTATTCTTCCCGACAGGTTCAATTCGGTTTCGTTCGGTATCCAAGAGGGGAGCCATGACCGAGGCGCGCATTTTCCAGCCGACCAAGACCGCGATGCAGTCTGGCCGCGGCAATACCAAGAAATGGGTTCTCGAATTCGAGCCGGCGGAGGCGCGCCGCGCCGATGCCCTGATGGGCTGGATCGGCTCCGGTGATACGCGCGGCCAGGTTCGGCTCCGCTTCGAATCCAAGGAGGCAGCCATCGCCTACGCCGATCGCCACGGCCTCGACTACCAGGTGCAGGCGCCCAAGCGGCGGCGCATCAAGCCGAAGAGCTATTCGGACAATTACAGCTTCAGATTCCGGTTCGAATAGCCAACGGCGGGCGCCCCCTCCCAGCCTCCGGGCGGTTGCGGCCTGCGGCAAACCCCTGGCGCCCGTAGCTCAATTGGATAGAGCACGTGCCTTCTAAGCATGAGGTTGCAGGTTCGAGTCCTGCCGGGCGCGCCATTTTCGCAGAAACGCAGCGACAACCTAAGGTACCATGCCCGGCACTGACTTCAAATTCCTAGCCGGTTTTGCCCAATTTTCGCAAAGTTCTGGCCAATCGTTCGATACCCGGGCATTTGCGGAGGGAGTTCGTTGATGGTTTCGCGGGTGTCGCTGGAACAGGCTTTGGCGTTACACCGGTCGGGCCGGCTCGCGGAGGCGGAGACGCTATACCGCGCATTGCTTACGGGCGAGCCAGGCAACGCCGACGCCCAGCACTTTTTAGGGGTTGCGGTGCTGCAACAGGGCCGGGCGGAGGAAGCGGCGGCGCTGATCGGCAAGGTGGCGAAGCGCCGAAAGAAGGACCCTCAAGTCCTTAACAACCTCGGTGAGGCGT
Source organism: Rhodospirillaceae bacterium (assembly GCA_038152725.1). Classification (GTDB taxonomy): domain Bacteria; phylum Pseudomonadota; class Alphaproteobacteria; order Rhodospirillales; family Casp-alpha2; genus TMED8. Next base: position 514 of record JAYOXJ010000324.1, on the reverse strand, counting down.
ATCGGGCATTGGGCCGCTGGTCGGAGGCGAGCAAGTGCTACCGCCGCGCAATCGCACTGAACCCCCGGGACCCGGCACCGCATAACAACCTAGGCAACGTAATGACGAACCAAGGCAAAGCGACCGAGGCGGCCGCGTCCTATCGCCGGGCGCTTGATTTGGCACCGGACGACGTCGAGGTCCTGACCAATCTGGGGGCGGCGCTTTGGGCGGCCGATCGGACAGAGGAAGCGGCTGCGCCGCTGGAGCGTGCCATCGCAGCGTCATTGCTCTCGATGCCACTCGTGCCATCGCCCACAACAACCTCGGCGAGGCCTTGCAAAAGCAGGGCGACCACGACGCGGCCGTCGAATGTTTCGAGCGTGCGCTGGAAATCCAGCCCGACGACCTCGGGACTTTGATCAACCTCGGCCGCGCGCATCATCTGCAGGGCCATCTTGAAGATGCCGTCACGCTTTTTCGCCGCGCCGTTGCGATCGCGCCCGTTAGCGTAGAGGCCATCAAGAGCCTGGGC
>JAYOXJ010000323.1:0-4082 GCA_038152725.1 Rhodospirillaceae bacterium | reverse complement strand
AATTTGCCCAGATCGCCGCCCTGGTCCTTTTGCCGGTTGAGGTCGAACCAGCCGGCGGTAAGCGTCAGGAACGCCGGGTCATCGGCGCGCGCCGGCGCGCTCGAATAGACGCCGAAAGCGACCGCAATGGCCGCCAGAATGGAGATTTTCTTGTTCATTACCCCAGGCTCCCCTCAAGGACCCGCATCTTAGGAGGTTCGCGCCGCCATAATCAAGGCGAACTGGCGTCGGCGTCGAAGCCGCCGCCCCGCTTGAAAGCCTCGGCCGCGGCGACCAGCGCGCGGCGGATTTCCGGTTCCATGGCGGAATGGCCGGCATCGCCGACCATGACCAGGCGCGATCCCGGCCAGGCCTGGTGCAGTTCGTGCGCGGTGACGGCCGGGCAGACCATGTCGTAGCGGCCCTGGACGATGACCCCGGGGAGGCCCTTGAGCGCCGTCACGCCGGCAAGCAGGTCCTGGCTGAGGAACATGCCGTTGACGAAATAATGCGCCTCGATCCTGGCCAGCGCCAGCGAGGGCGAGCCGGCCGGTGGCTCGTCCGGGGTCTTCAGCGTCGAGCAGCTGGTCTCGTAAGCGTTCCAGGCGCGTGCCGCGGGGCCGTGCAGGTCCTTGTCGTCGCTCATCAAGCGGCGATGGTAGGCGCCGAGCACGTCGGTGCGCTCGACCTCCGGCAAGAAACCGACGAACCGCTCCCAGGCTTCCGGGTAGACGTTGCGGATACCATGCAAAAACCAATCGAGCTCCGATTGCCGGCCGAGGAACACGCCGCGCAACACCAAGCCGAGACATTGCGCGCCGTGGCGGAGCGCATAGGCGACCCCCAGCGTCGCGCCCCAGGAGCCGCCGAACACCAGCCACTTGTCGACGCCGAAATGGCGCCGCATGACCTCGACGTCGGCGATCAGGTGATCGGTGGTGTTTGCGGCCATCGACGCATAGGGCCGGGACCGCCCGGCGCCGCGCTGATCGAACAGCATGATCCGGTAGGCCCCAGGGTCGAAGAAGCGGCGATGCACCGGCGCCGTGCCGGCGCCTGGCCCGCCGTGCAGGAAGATCACCGGAATGCCCTTCGGATTGCCGCTTTCCTCCCAATAGAGCTCGTGGCCGTCGCCGACGGCGAGCCAGCCGTGACGATGCGGCTCGATCGCCGGAAAGAGATCGTTCGGCGCGTTGGATCCGGTGTTTGGGCCGCGTTCCAGCATGGGACTAGAGCCGCCCCTCCAGGACATAACCGAGTACCGCGGCAACCTGTTCGGGCGTTTCGGTGACGGCGAGCGCCGCCGCATCGACTTCCTTTAGCGCGTGGGTCAGCTCGGTGTCGTGGAGTGTGATGATCGGCGTGCCGAGCGCATTGGCATATCCGGCATCGAAGGCGGCATTCCACTGGCGATACTTGTCGCCGAAACGGACGACGACCACATCGGCCTGCTCGATCATGGTGCGGGTGCGGATGGCGTTGATCTTGGCACCCTTGTGGTCCTTCCAGAATCCCTTTTCCTCGGGACCGAGGATGGCGACGCCGCAATCGTCGCTGGCGCCGTGATCGTTGACCGGGGCCAGGAAATCGATTTCAAGTCCGGCATCGGCACATGCGTCCTCGATGCGCTGGCGCCAATCGGTATGGATTTCACCGGACAGATATACCGTCAGTTCCATTGTCTGCCCCATGCGCGCATCCTCCTTGTTGCGGTCTCGCCGGCCGCGCTCAGCGGTGCAGGCCAGCGACGATATCGGTATACCCCGGCGTTTCCGGATCGACAAATCCATGCCGCACGAGGAAGTCGATGATCACCAGCGCCGAGTTGAACTTAAAGGTCTCGCGCGTTGCCAGTTCCTCCATCACCCGCTCGATCGGCCAGAGCAGGAATTCGGCGACCTCGCCGTCCGTGTTGACCGGCGTGAAGTCGGCCGGCACCTTGATATCGAAATTGAACAGCACGTCGTGACGCAGCCCCTCGGCGCGTTCGGTCAGGTACGAGATGGCACCGACCGGTTTCGCCCGGCGCGCCAGCGCTTCGTCCATACCGGCTTCCTCGTGGCACTCCTTGACCACGTTCTCCAAGAGCGCCATGCCGGACGGCTGGCCGCCGGCGACCATCTGGTCGAGGAGGCCCGGCCCCGTCGGCTTGTGCAACGCGCGCCGCCCGATCCACATCGCCGGCCCGTCCGGGCCCGCCACCCATCCGTTGACGTGGACACCGTAGCCGCGCACGCCGAAGAACGGCACCGCCGCGCGCTCCATGTCGAACAGCGCTGGATCGGAGTACCCGGTGCCGACCGGGTAAGCCTCCTCGCGCCAGCCCGAGATCAGGCCGCGGTCGCGAAGCTCGCGGGTGACGGTATCCATAGCTTCCGTCCGCGCGGCGAAGCCGTGAATATGTCCGCGCAGCAAGACATTACCACCCTCGAAGGCGAAGACATCGCCGAAATCCGCCAGCTCGACGATGTTCTCGGCGCGGATGCGGCCGACCTGACGGCCGTCGACCAGGAACGCCAGATAGTCGTCGGGATTGAAATCTTGGCAGGCGCGGACGCGGTCAAGAAGGCTCATGGCTGGTTTGCTCTCGATTTTTTAACTTTTGATCCCGGATATTTCCGCTGGTCCGCCGCTGCGTTAAGGTTAGCACGGGCCACGAAACAAGAAACGCCGCAAGGGACACCCGACCGACATGCGCATTCAAGTGTCGAAAGACAAGACCGGCACCTTCGTCATCTCCTTCGACGATCAGATGATCACGCTGAGCGGCAAGGATTTGAAGATTCTGCTGCTCGAAATCATGCAGGCATTCGGATCGACCGGACGCGACGCCATCAAGCAGACCAGCTACGAGCGGTTCTTCGCCCGCGTGAAGGAGGCCGACGACGTCAGCCTGCAGACCTTCATCCAGGTCGCCCAACACGACGGCATGGTGATCTTGGTGAAACTCGCGGAGAAGGACGAGGTGGTGCAGGGCAAGCTGTTCCACAACATGAGCCCGAACAACCGCAAGATTTTCCAGGAAGACGCCGAGTTCCGCTTCAAGGAAGAGGTGCCGCCCGACCACGCCGACCTCGCGCTGCTGCGTCTGACGCAGGTCTGCGATTCACTGCGCGAAGACGGGCGCGCGGACATCTGAAAAAGTAGAGACCGGCGCGACGTCGCCATGACGACGCGCCGGATCTTGGCTCAGGCGACGCTGACCTTGCGGCCATCCCGCGTCGTCTTGACGTAGGCGCGGCGGCAGTGATCCAGGCAGTAGGGCTTTCCGGGCACATTCGGGCTGCCGCAGAAATGGAAGTCCTCGGTTCCCGGCTCGCCTTCGGGCCACGAGCACATGCCCGGCCTGAGCGAGGCGAGATCGATGATTTCGGCCGGGCGCGGTTTCTGCTTGATGGGGGAACCGCGCTTAGGCAGGCCGAGCCGGTGGACCTTGCCGACGACGGCGTTCTTGGTGATGCCGAGGCGCTCACCGATGACGCTGGTCGAAAGACCCTCGTTCCAAAGGGCAATAAGTGCGCTGACGCGTTTGGGAGTCCATTCTTCGCTCATATTGTTATTCGTTCCGCGCCCTACACCTGGTACCCAGTTTGTCCTTGGCGTCTGCGCGAAAGCCTCCTTCTGATCCCGTTTTTGTCACTTTTGCCCAGGGAATCGGCCGATTTGCCCACGAAATGTGGCGGCTGATGGGGACCAATATACAAGATATTGGGCCAGCATCAATATGTTGATTCGTTATTTTCGGTGGAAAACCGGCACTTTTTCCTGGGCCGCCCGGACCGCCACTGTTATTGTGCAGCGCAGCATTGATGTCTTTTCGGCATCGTGCGATCCTGTATGATCTGGGCCGGTTTCTAGGGGAGGATCGGATCGATGTGCGCGTCGAAATCACCTGATTTACAAGACTGGGCCAAGGCCGTCGCCAAGGACCTGCGCGGCGGCAGCGCCGACGACCTGACGTGGCAGACGCCGGAAGGCATCGCCATCAAACCGCTCTACACCGCCGCCGATCTCGAGGCGCTCGGGCACCTGGATTCGCTGCCCGGCTTCGAGCCGTTCGTGCGCGGGCCGCGTGCGACGATGTACGCGAACCGGCCCTGGAC
>JAYOXJ010000322.1:0-4086 GCA_038152725.1 Rhodospirillaceae bacterium | reverse complement strand
CCGGCACGGGCTTGCCTTGGGCGGTGCGCGGCCGGGCGTGCTGCGTGCCGGCGGAAGCGGCTGGCGTAACGGCTGGGCCGCGGCCGAGCGCGCATTACGGAAAGGCTTAAGCCCGATCCAGCGCGTGCAGGCGCTCGACTGCGCCGAATGGCTGCCCAACGACCTCCTGACCAAGGTCGACCGCTGCCTGATGGCGCATGGGGTCGAGGGCCGGGTGCCGTTCCTCGATCCGGCCGTCGCTGGTTTCGCCTTTCCGTTGCCGGACAGCTTCAAGGTGCGCCGGTCCATGGGCAAATGGCTGCTCCGGCGCTGGTTGGAGACCGGCCTGCCGGAGAGCAAGCCGTTCTCCAAGAAACGCGGTTTCACCGTGCCGGTCGGGCCGTGGATCGCCAAGGAAGGTGCCAGGCTTGGCCCCATGGTCGCCAAGCAGGCGGGGGTCGAGCGGTTGTGCCGCCCCGACACGGTCGCCGCGCTCTTCAAGGCCACCGGGCGGCGCGAGGCGGCGGCGCAGTGGGCGCTCCTGTTCTATGCGCTCTGGCACCAGCATCATATCGTCGGTGACCGGGCCGAGGGAGACGTGTTCGCCGTGCTCGCCGCTTGAGCGGACCGAGAGCACAAGGAATAATGCGCGCGACATGAGTACCGACAAGATCACCATCCGCCGCCCCGACGACTGGCACGTGCATTTCCGCGACGGCGCCATGCTGGCCGCCGTGGCGCCGTGGACGGCGCGGCAGTTCGCCCGCGCCATCGTCATGCCCAACCTGGTGCCGCCGGTGACCACGGTGGCGCAGGCCGAGGCCTACCGCGCGAGGATCCTAGCCGCGGTGCCGGCGGAACTGGGTTTCACGCCGCTGATGACTTGCTATCTCACCGACAACGCCGACGCCGCCGAGATCGAACGCGGCTATGCGTCCGGCGCCTTTTCCGCGGTCAAGTTCTACCCGGCCGGCGCCACCACCAATTCGGATGCCGGCGTCACCGATTTGGGGAAGGTCGCCGGCGTGTTCGAGACCATGCAGCGGATCGGCATGCCGCTTTTGGTGCATGGCGAGGTGACCGAGGCGGCGGTCGATGTGTTCGACCGCGAGGCCGTATATATCGATCGCGTGCTGACACCGCTGGTGCGCGACTTTCCCGAACTCAAGGTGGTGTTCGAGCACGTCACCACGGCAGAGGCGGTCGATTTCGTCCGCGCCCATTGGCGGACGGCGCCGGGACGCGTGGGCGCCACCATCACCGCGCACCATCTCGTCATCAACCGCACCGACATCTTCCGGGGCGGCATCCGCCCGCATCTCTACTGCCTGCCCATCGCCAAGCGCGAGAAGCACCGTTTGGCGCTGCGCGATGCCGCCACTTCGGGCGAAGCCGCCTTCTTCCTCGGCACCGATACCGCGCCGCATGCGCTGCACACGAAAGAGGCGGCCTGCGGCTGCGCCGGCATCTTCTCGGCACCCTCGGCGCTCGAGACCTATGTGCGGGTGTTCGACGAGGACGGCGCGCTCGACAAGTTCGAGGCCTTTGCGTCCTTGAACGGCCCGGCCTTCTACGGCCTGCCGGTCAACGAGGAAACCGTGACGCTGGAACGCGGCGCCGCGGAGGTGCCGGAAACCGTGCCGACCGCCGACGGCCATGCGGTGCACGTGTTCGGCGCCGGCAAGACCGCATGGCGCATGGCCTAGGTAGACAAAAGGGCCGGCTCAGGGCGCCTTGAGTCCGTCCCGCGTCTCGGCCCTTCTGACATTGGCGTTGAACACGACCTGGCCCGGCACGACGTCCGCGCCCGCCGCCTTCTTGTAGCGGCTCAAGAATGAGCGGTAGAGCCCGTATTTGAAATAGACGCGTTCGGCGGTCATGGTCGGGCCCTTATGATCGACCTTGAGCGCGCCGTCGGCCCAGACCCTGAGAACGCCGTCCATGCCGGCCGACCACTTGGCCTCGATCTCGATCCGATGCCAGCGGCCCTTGAGTTCGCTTGCCGCCACCAACGGATAGGCGGCGCGGCCGGCATTGACGTGATCGTCGAGGCGGTAGCCCGTGGGGCCCACCTCGAACATCCAGGCCGGATGCGAGCCGACTTGATGGAACTCGCCGAGCGTCACCTTGGTCGGATAGGCATCGGCGAAACGGGCCGGCAGGTAGACCGACCAGCCGTACCAGTGATGTTCGCCGGCGGCGGTGTCTTTTTTCTTCTCGCTCAGTTCCGAGCGCTCGCGGTCCTTGGCGCAGTCGTCCCAGTTCCTGTTGCGGCCGCAGTCGCCGGGACGGACATCGAAACACTCGACCAGCGGGGCGGGGGCCGCGCCTGTCGGGTCGGCGAGGACGGCGTAGCCGTGCGGCTCGTCGTTGAGCGAACGGATGAACGGCCCGAAGGTGCCGCGCTCGATCTCGGCGGCGGCGGCATTGGCGGCGAGTACGATAAGGCAGGCCAAGAGGCCGGGCAGGAGGGCGGGAAGGCGCATGGCTTTGGCGTTACCGGGATCGGGGGCGAACGCAGGGATGGTAGCGAGCACGACCACCCGGCGGCAACGCTGTTTCGCGCCGCGGAAGGCAGGATGTCGCTGCAGCGCAGCACGTTGACCTCCGGCGCCTCCGGCCTATAGTGGGCGCCTGCTTGAAATTTCAGCCTGCCGGGGAGAACAAAGCCATGAGCGCCGACCAGTTCAGATGCCTGCTGTTGGAGCAGGGCGAGGACCGCAAGGTCTCCAATTCGATCCAGACCCTCGCCAACGACCGCCTGCCGGAAGGCGACGTCACCGTGGCGGTGAAGTACTCCACGCTCAACTACAAGGACGGCATGATCATCAACGGCCTGGGCCGCCTGGTGCGCGACTATCCGCATATTCCGGGGATCGATTTCTCTGGCGTGGTCGAGCAGTCCTCCCATCCCGACTACAAACCCGGCGACGAGGTCATCCTTACCGGCTGGCGCGTCGGCGAGATCCATTGGGGCGGCTTTTCCGAGCGCGCGCGGGTCAAGGGCGACTGGCTGGTGCCGCTGCCCAAGGGCTTGAGCCTGAAACAGAGCATGGCCATCGGCACGGCCGGCTTCACCGCCATGCTGGCGATCATGACGCTGGAGGAACACGGCCTCACGAAGGCGGCCGAGAAGGAAGTGCTGGTCACCGGTGCCGCCGGCGGTGTCGGCTCGATCGCCGTCGCCGTGCTCGCCAACCTGGGCTACAAGGTCGCCGCCGGTACCGGCCGCGCCGAGACGCATGACTATTTGAAGGGCCTGGGTGCGACCATGCTGGTCGGCCGCGACGAGTTGATGACGCCGCCGAAGGGGCCCTTGGGTTCCGAGCGCTGGGCCGGCTGTGTCGACAACGTCGGCGGCGCCATGCTCGGTAACGTGCTGCCCAACATCGGCTATTGGGGCACCGTGGCCTCGGTCGGCAACGCCGGCGGCATCGAGTTCACCGCCAACGTGCTGCCGTTCCTGCTGCGCGGCGTCAACCTCTGCGGCATCGATTCCAACACCTGCCCGAAGGAACGGCGCCTCAAGGCCTGGGCGCGTCTCGCCAAGGAACTGCCCTTGGAGAAGCTCGACGCCATGACCAACGAGGCACCTCTTGCCCAGTTGCCGGAACTGGCCGGCAAGATTCTCCAGGGCCAGGTGCGCGGCCGCACGGTGATCGACGTCAACGCCTGACGCGCCGGCCCGCATTAACCTTTCAAGCGATTGATTCCAAAGGCCGCTCCGGGGAAATCCGGGGCGGCCTTCGGCGTTTCGGCCAATTGGCACCGAATCTGCAAAAGAACCGTTGTTGGAACGGCCATTGGGGCGGCCATTGGAACGGTTGGAGACGGAACATGTTGAAACGGATCATTGTACTGGCGGCGTTTTCCCTGGCGCTCGGCGCCTGCGCCGACAAATCGGCCTACGAGCGCGCGGTGGAGAACTACGAGCCGGTCTACTGCTACCAGAACCTGGGCGGCATCGTCTGCCACGAGAAGCCCAATTTCGCCGACGAGCGGCGCATCGTGAACTACTTCGGTCCGGCGCCGAAGCGCTACGAGCGCCCGGCGCCGCCGCCCGAGCAGAAGCTGTTCGCGCCCGAGCCGATCAACTACTGGGTCAAG
>JAYOXJ010000321.1:582-4102 GCA_038152725.1 Rhodospirillaceae bacterium | reverse complement strand
CGGCCGGCGGGTCAGGCCGACTGCGGTGACGCGCGCGCGCTTCAACTGCGGCGGGTCGGCGAAAAACGCATCGTCGGTCGGATTGGCGCCCGGCCAGCCGCCTTCGACGTAATCGAAGCCGGCGTTATCGAGCTCGCGGGCGATAAAGGCCTTATCGGCAGGGTTGAAGTCGACGCCCTGGGTCTGCGCGCCGTCACGCAGCGTGGTGTCGAATATGTAGACGCGATTGTCGTCAGAGGCGGTCTTGCTCATGATCGGTGTTCCCTTGTGTGGCGTAGAATGCGAACGGCACGGTCTCCCGGTCCCCTATTTGGAGGCCGGGCCCATAATTCGCCGCTCAATCGACGCCACTTGGAACTCAGTTTCACGCATGACCGGCGCATGATAGTCGCGAAGCGTTCGCCGTCAAGCACCACGGCCCTCGAATCCCGGCATTCACCATTTAGCTGTACAGAAAAAACCTTTGTCGTCATTGACTTGGCCAATGCCGGCAAGGCGGTTATGATTCCCACGAACAGCATGGAACGGACTGCTCGGATGACCGAACCGACATCACAACCGGCAGGCGTGGAGGTGGGTGACAGCACCTACGAAGCCATGCGCGCCAAGGTCGCCGGCAGCAATCTCGACCCGCAGACCTTCCTGGCGACGGACTATCTCAACCACTTCAATGAAGTGGTCATGCTGATCGAGATGATCCCGGACATGCCCGAGATCCTCGAAGACGCGAAGGAATGGCAGCCGAAGGCCTACAAGGACCATTTCCGCGACAGCACAATCGCCGATCGAGAGATCGCAATCGAGGCCTACGACGCTGTGCCCGACGTCTACAAATCCTCATTCGAAAAGACCGTGAATCAGAACGCGATGTGGAATCGGACAACCCAGATCTTCTCCGTGAAAACGCCACCGCACTCTCCCGCGTCATCCAGCGGCTGATGGATACCGCTTCGGCGATCATCCACGGCAGCGCCGCGACCCTTGATCAATCAGAGATCGACGACCTGCTCGGAACTTGACGGACCGACCGTCCCTGGCCGTTTCAGCTGAAGTTGACGCGCAACGTCTTTTCCGAATCAGCCAAAAGAAGCTGGCGAAACGCCTCGTTAGTGAGCGGCTTGCTGAACAAGTACCCCTGACCGGTTTGGCAGCCGAGCGCGTGCAGGAATTCCACCTGGCTTTCGTTCTCGATGCCCTCGGCGACGATCTTCAAATCCAGGTGCTTCGCCATTGAGATGATGGCGCGTGCGATGGCGACCGCGTCGGTGCCGCCGGGCAGGTCGTTGACGAAGGCGCGGTCGACCTTGAGGGAACTGAGCGGGAAACGGGTCAGATAGCTGAGCGACCAATAGCCGGTGCCGAAATCGTCCATCGAGACAGTGACACCGAGCGCCTTGATCGCATTCAGGGTCTCGATCGTTCGAGCAGGGTTTTGTACCAGCATGCTTTCGGTGAGTTCGACATCCAGCCTGCTCGGATCGAGACCCGAAACTTTCAGACAGTACTGAACCCATTCTACGATGTCGGGCTCAAGGAACTGCGCCGCCGAGAAGTTTACGCCGACATGGCATGGGCTGTCGGTAACTTCGAGCCAACTCGCCGCCGTCTCGCAAGCGTTTAACAGTACCCAGCGACCAATTTCGCCGATCATGCCGCTTTCCTCGGCAACCGGAATGAATTCAACCGGCGAAATGGCGCCGAGATCGGGACTCTCCCAGCGGAGCAACGCCTCGGCTCCGGAGATGGTCCGGGTATCGAGGTCGATCTTCGGCTGAAAAACCAAGTAGAGTTCATCGTTCGACAGCGCGCGCCTGAGGCGTCGCTCGACTTCCATGCGGCGTTCCGCACTTGCGCTGAGCGCGGTGGTGTAGAATTGAAAGACACCCGACCCTTTGCGTTTCGCCTCATGCACGGCGAGGTCGACGTTCTTCAAGAGCGCGGCGACACTGTCGCCGTCGTCGGGATAATTGACGACACCGATGCTGGCCGAGGTGAACACCTCCTTGCCCTGAATATCGAACGGCTCGGCGATGGCCGAGAGCAGCCGCTGCGGCAAGGTCTCCAGTTCGCTGTCCGGGATCGGTTCGTCGACGATGATCGAGAACTCGTCGCCGCCCAAATGCGCGACAAGGCCATAATCGCCGACTATGTCGTGCAACCGCGCGCCGGCCATTCGGATGACGTCATCGCTAACGGTATGGCCGAGCGCATCATTGATGATCTTGAAATTGTCGAGATCGAGGAATATGACGGCCATCCGCCCGCCCGTTTCCTGAAGCCGGACGATGGCGCCCTCGAGCCGCGCGTTGCGGACATTGCGGTTCGGCATCTTGGTCAGCGGGTCGAGCGTTGCCATCTCGAACAATCGCCGCTCCGCATGTTTGCGTTTGGTGTTGTCGTGGATCGCCGAAGTGAATAGCCGCCGGCCGCCGAAACTGAGTGTGCTGATGGAAAGGACCAGGTCGATCACGGTGCCGTCGGCGCGCAGTCCGATGGTATCGCGGCTGCGGCCGATGATCTCGCTGCCGCCGGTCTTCGAGTAGCGGATCAGTTCGGTGATGTAGTAGTGACGCACGGATGGGTCGAGCAGCGACGCCGCCTTCGTGCCGATCAAAGTTCCTGCCGCATAGCCGAAAATTTGCTCCGCCGACGGGTTGGCGGTTTCGATGTTTCCCTTCTCATCGAACGTCACGATGCCTTCGACGACTGTGTCCATGATGCGCCGGATATGTTCCTCGCGCTGCGCCAACTGAAGCAAGGCGCGGTTTCGCTCCGAGACATCGCGCGCCATCAGCATGACAGCACCGGCCCCGACATCGCCATCACTTTCATCGTGATAGCGAAGCGCCGCCAATTCCACGTCGACATCGGCGCCGCCGACCCGATGCAAACGCAGCGGCAGCCGCGTAGTGCGGTCGGTCAACGCCTCCAGCCCACCATCGACAAGGGCGTGGAAGTCTTCGTGCATGAAATCCTTGAACCTGCGGCCGACCACGGTCTCCACCGGCCAGACGCCGAGCATGTTGGCGCCGGCAGGGTTGATCACCTGGATGACGCCGTCGCGGCAGATGCTGATCAGGTCCGGCGCCAATTCGATCATATGGCGAAAATCTTTTTCCGAACGCTTCATGGACTCGAACCGGCGCCGGTCGAGCACGTCGTTCAGGATATCGAGCATCGAGCGGCCTTCGCGACAGATGTCGGCGACGTACTCTCGATACTGCGGATTGCCCACGGGGCCGAGGATGGCGCTGTCCATCAACTCGGCGAAACCCAGAATTGTATTGAGCGGTGTCCGCAGGTCGTGGCTCAGTGTTTCGAGCAACGCTTCAATGGCGTTGTTCGCCGCTTCGAGACGTTCCTCGAGTGACAAAGAGCCCTGGTCGCCCACGATATTGCCTTTGGAAATATTGTCTATAACTTATATTATAGCCATATTTCCGCAAGTCATTTTCTCTTGAGAGTCGGCACTCAGGCCAGGACGTCGAGCCGTTCCGTCCGGAGATCGACGAACCGTTTG
>JAYOXJ010000321.1:0-572 GCA_038152725.1 Rhodospirillaceae bacterium | reverse complement strand
ACACGCTTTTTCAGCTTCCCCCGAGCACAACCTGATGAATTGGCCCGACTTCGGATCGATCGGACCCTGGGCGCCGATGTCGCCGCTCGGCCCGCCGCCGAGGGCGCCATTGAGCAAGCCGAGAATGCCGATCTTGTGAACCTCGCCGAACTTATGCACCTGAATGGTCGGATGCTGGGCCAGTTGCTCGTTGCAAGCGACTCGAAGATTGACGAGCTGCGTCATCGCATCGGGATCGCGTTCGAGCGCCTCGTTCAGCAGCCTGACGGCGGATTGAATCGGATCGGCCATACGCGAGGCACCTGGGTCAAAACATGTCGGCCACAACACTACCGGATTGTGACGTTGCATGGTAGCGTCAGCCATGCTCGGAGAGGTCATACTGCTCACCGGCGAAGTCGAGGCTCCACACCTCGCCGCGCTATTGTGCCATTTCAACCCAACGCTGCAGGTGCGCCACGCGCCCGACGTGGCGACACTACGGGCGTTATGCGCCGAACCGCCGCCGCCGACCGGCCGCCGCGTCATCGCGTTTTGCACCGCGGTGATCGTACCGGCCGACGAGATTGCGG
>JAYOXJ010000320.1:0-4106 GCA_038152725.1 Rhodospirillaceae bacterium | reverse complement strand
CATCGTAGCCATTGTAGAACCCCTATAGGCTCTTAGCTACTTCAGCCCCTAGATTTTTCCGGTGCCGGATGCCATTCGAGTAATAGATCACCGTTACATCAGCCTGACGTCAGGAGTCGGCGTTAATAAATCTGTGACGGGCCTATCAGGCGATGCCATCGGCAATGGTCTGCCGGTCTAAGTTGAATAACGGTTATTGGGTGGAAATTGGCCGCGCCGCGTTTACTAATCGTCGAGGATGATGAATTGGTCCAAAGCCTGATGGGCGCCTATCTGCGCCGTGACGGCTTCGATATCAGCCTTGCAGCGACCGGCCGCGAAATGCTCGCGGCGATCGATTCGGAAACCATTGATCTCGTCCTGCTCGATCTGACGCTTCCGGACGAGGACGGGCTCTCGCTCGCCCGTCAGGTGCGGGCGCGTTCCGACCTGCCGATTGTCGTCATCACCGCGCGCAAGGGTAAGAGCGACCGTGTCGCGGCACTGGCCATCGGCGCCGACGATTACCTGACCAAGCCGTTCGACCCGGACGAGCTGGTGATGCGGGTGCGCAACCTGATCAACCGCAACATGAAGCTCAATCCGGTCAACAGCGTGAGCGCCATCCATGCCTTCGACGGATGGCAGGTCAACCTGGAGACGCGCACCGTCACAGATCCGAAAAAGCAACCGATCGAATTCACCCGTGCCGAGTTCAATCTGCTGGCGGCCCTGGTCAAGGCGCCAGACCGGGTGCTGACCCGCTCGCACCTGCTCGATGCCGTCAGCCACGATGCCGACTCGCCGACCGAACGCCTGATCGACGTGCTGATCAGCCGCATCCGCCGCAAGATCGAACCCGACACCCGCAAGCCACGCTACATCACCACCGTGGTCGGTTGCGGCTATAAGTTCACTGGGTACGAGGTCGACGCCAGCAAATAAAAAACGGGGCTGGTAAAAAAAGGGTCTGGCCGATAACGACCAGACCCTTCGGCAGGAGACGCGTACCGGGAAAGCCTACCGATACGCGCGGGACAAATTGCTCAACGAATTAAAATAATGTCCGATCAGGCGACAGGTGATTGACACAGTCTTTGATAGCACATCACCATTCGAGTGCTAACCCGGTCGCGGCCGGCATTGTGTGAATTTGTATTAATGGCCGTATGCGCGGCCCATTTGGAAGGATACGTCAATGATCCGGGTGCTCGGCAGGGCCAGTTCCAGCAACGTCCAGAAAGTCATGTGGTGTGCGGCCGAACTCGGCATCGAGGTCGACCGCGTCGACATGGGACTCGAATTCGGCGGCAACAATACGCCGGAATATCTCGCCAAGAACCCAACCGGCCTGGTGCCGACGCTGGAAGATGGCGACTTCGTGGTGTGGGAGTCGAACAACATCGTGCGTTACCTTGCCGACAAGTACGGCAAGGGTGACTGGGCCACGACGACGCCGGCCCAGCGCGCGCTCAACGGGCAGTGGATGGACTGGTTCTCGAACACGCTCGGCCCACACATGGGGGTGATCTTTCGCACACTGACGCGCACACCCGAACCGGAGCGAGACATGGCCGCGGTCAAACGCGCCGTCGACGCCGGGTCGAAGGCCTGGAAATTGCTCGACGCCGAACTGGCCAAGGCGCCCTACCTCGGCGGTAAGGCGCCCGGCATCGGCGACATTCCAGCCGGCTGCGCGGTCTATCGCTGGTACAACCTGCCGATCGAGCGGCCGAAGTTCGCCAACGTTGAGGCCTGGTACGAACGCCTAAAGACGCGCGAACCCTACCGCACCCACGTCATGCTGCCACTCTGAGCCCGGGGAACGGAACCATGCTCGAGTTGCCGCCGCATCCGCCGCTCGACGACAAGGCGCAACTCGACGCCCAGTTCAACAACCGCGCCATGGTGCCCGAGCACGTCGAGCTCTACGCCCAGTGGGAGCCGATGTGCGCGGAGGTGTTCGACGACTATCCGGCGCGGCGCGACGTCGCCTATGGCCCGACGCCGCGCCAGACCCTCGACATCGTGCTGCCGCGCGATGCCGACCCGGGCGTGCGCGCCTGTCCGGCGCTGATCTACATCCACGGCGGCTACTGGATGAGTCGTACCAAGGGCGACCAGACCTTCCTCGCCCGCGCCTACGCCGATGCCGGCATCGCCTTCGTGCTGGTCGAATACGAGTTGATGCCGAACGTGCGCATGGCCGACATCGTCGACCAGTGCCGGCGCGCCATCGGCTGGGTCTCCGCCAACGCCGGCTCGCTCGGCATCGACCCTCGGCAGCTCTACGTCTCCGGCCATTCCGCCGGCGGCCATCTGACGGCGGTGATGGCGGCAACCGACTGGCAGGCGACGGCCGGGCTCGAACACGTGCGGCTAGCCGGCGCCGTCGCCATCTCGGGCATCTACGATCTCCGCGCCATGGCCGGCTGCTACTTGCAGGACACACTCGGCCTGACCGACGAAGAGGTCGCCACCTGGAGTCCGCAGTTCTTCGAGCGCGCCGCCGAAATCCCGATGCTGGTCGTGCCCGGCGGCGCCGAAAGCAAAGCTTTCCACCACCAGTCGCGCAACTTGGTCAATACCTGGAGCGCCAAGGGCGGGCGGTGCACCTACTTGGAGCCCGAGGGCCGCAACCACTTCACCATTCTGAGTGCGTTTTCCGATCCCGCCCACGATTTCTGCAAGGCTGTGAAGGACCTAATCATCGCCGGCGTTCAGGCAGGAACACGGTAAGCGCCGTCGCCGCCAGCATGGTGGCGGCAAGCGCGTAGAACACCGCCGCCACCCCCCAAGTGTCGGCGATGACGCCGCCGACGATCGGTACGATCATGGAAAACAGCGACTGGGTGCCGAACAGCAGGCTGACGGCGCTGCCGTGCATGTAATCGGGGGTCAGGTCCATGGCCCAGCCATGGATCACCGGGCGCACAGAAAACAGCATGCCGCCCAACACCGCCATCAGGGCGATCAGCAAGGCCGGCTGTTCGACCATGGTGACGAACAACACCACCGCCGTCGTCGCGGCGAGCCCGCCCAGCACCACGGGCCTGCGCCCGGCCTTGTCGGAGACGGTGCCGGCGACCGGTCCGCTGATCATGCCACCGACCTGCAGCGTGGTCAGCGCCAGGCCGAGCAGCACCGGACCAAAGCCGAACACGTCCTTGAGCAGCATCGGCACATAGACCAGCAGGCCGTTCTGGCACATCGAGCGGAACCCGGCCATGACGCAGAGCCCGACCACGGCGCGATCCTTGAGCAGGCCGACGAAGCCGGCAAAATATGCGCCGAGCCCCATGCCGCCGTCGGCCTCGCCGGATGCCTTCTTGCGGCTCGCCTTCTCGTCGCGGCCGAGCAGCACGTATAGCGCCAGCGCGACGGCGAACACCGGCAGCGCATTGGCCGACGCCGCACCCTGCCAAGTCAGCCAGGCCAGTAGCGCGCCGGCGGCGAGCGGCGCCAGGGTATCGCCGACGCTGGCGCCCAGTGTGTGGATGGAGAGCGCATAGCCACGATTCTCCGGATAGGCGCGCGACAAATACGAGATCGCGGCCGGTTGCCAGTGGTTGTGGGGGGCGCCGATGAACCCCACCTTGGCGGCCAACGCCCAGATACCGGCGGCGAAGCCGACGAAGGCCAGCGCCAGCCCGCCGATGATTAGCGACGCAACCTGTGTGAGCACGCGCCTTCCGGTCATGTCGACCACGGCACCGCTGCCGACGTTGGCGGAGAACGACGCGGCGTGGAAGATCGAGATCACGCTGCCGGCCTCGGTATAGCTCAAGCCCAGGTCGTCGCGCACGAACGGCAGGATGACGTAAATGGTGGCAAGGATCCAATGGGTGGCGCCGTGGCCGGCGCCGACCAGGAAGGCCGGCCCTTGGGCACGCCACTTCAACCCGGTCATGCGTTCGATGGCGGCTATCAAGTGCGTTCCCTCCCGGGCGGAAAATGGCGTGACGGCACAGAGAATTGCGCCTTTGGCGTTGCCTGGCAAGACCGCTGGCGCAACAATACCCGCCGCTATCAAACAATCCCGGGGGGACCACCGAAATGTCCGAAATCACCGACCAGCTCATCGTCGAAAAAGGCAACGGCGTGGGGCGCATCCGCCTCGACAACCA
>JAYOXJ010000319.1:0-4118 GCA_038152725.1 Rhodospirillaceae bacterium | reverse complement strand
TGGTGCGCTTGGGGTCGAGCAGGCCTTCCTCGACGGCGCGGCGGAACGGCGTGCCATGGGTGTACTTGGCGCCGCCGAAGTACTCGTCGTTGGTATCGCAGTGTGCATCGAAGTGGATCATGCCGACCGGCCTGTCCTTGGCGATGGCACGCATGATCGGTAGCGTGATCAGATGATCGCCGCCGGCGGTCAGCGGCACGGCGCCGGCATCGTGAATGCGAGTGAAGAAGCGTTCGACCCGGCCCAATGTGTCCATCAGGTCGATCGGATTGACCGACGCGTCCCCCATGTCGGCGCAGCGGCAGAGCGCATAGGGCACGATCTTGGAGACCGGATGGACGCGGCGCATGAAGCTCGACATGTTGCGGATTTCGCGCGGGCCATGGCGCGCGCCGGCGCGGTTGGTGGTGCCGCCGTCCCAGGGCACGCCGACCAATGCGATATCGAGATCGGCCGGGTTCTCCACGTGCGGCAGGCGCATGAACGTCGGCAGCGAAGTGAAGCGCGGCATGACCGCAGCATCGACGGGTTCGAACTTGTCGCTCGGCTTGTCGCCGCTCATGCCGGCTTATCGGGGACGACCTTCCCCGGGTTCATGATGCCGTTCGGGTCGAGCGCGCTTTTCAGCGTGCGCATCAAATCGACGCCGACTGGATCGTTGTAGAGTGCGACGTCCTTGCGTTTCAGTTCGCCGACACCGTGTTCGGCGCTGAAGCTGCCGTGCAATGTGGCGACATAGTCGTGCACCATGTGGTTGAAATGGTCCCACTTGGTGAGAAAGACTTTCGGGTTCATGCCGTCCGGCTGCGACAGGTTGAAGTGAATGTTGCCGTCGCCGAAATGCCCGAACGCGGAGGGATGGATGCCGGGCATGTCTTGCTCGACCATATGGGTGGCGTGGCGCAGGAACTCGGCAACCTTGGAGACCGGCACGGCGACATCGTGCTTGATGCTCGCACCCGCATGCTTTTGCGCTTCCGGCATGGACTCGCGCAAATTCCAGATCGCCTTCGATTGCGCCTGCGACTGCGCGACCACGGCGTCGATGATGACCTCGTCCTCGAGCGCATCGGCGAGCATGGCCTCGAGTTTGTCGCGCGCGGTGTCGTCATCGCTGAGCGACCACACTTCCAGCAGCGCATAAGCCGGATAGGTGCCGGAAAGCGGGTTCACCGTGCCCGGAATATGGTGGAGCACCAGATTGAGGGTGTACTCGTTGGCGTACTCGAACGCTGTCAGGCCGTCGCCCATGGCGGCCTGCGCCCGGGTGAGCAGCGCCAGTGCCGCTTCCGCGCTGGCAGCGCCGATGAAGGCGGTCTCGCGGCGCTTCGGCTTGGGGAACAGCTTCAACACGGCAGCGGTGATGATCCCGAGCGTGCCTTCGGCACCCATGAACAGGTGCTTCATGTCGTAGCCGGTGTTGTTCTTCCTGAGCCCGTTCATGCCGTTCCAGACGCGCCCGTCGGCGAGTACCACTTCCAGCCCCAGCACCAGATCGCGGGCGTTGCCGTAGCGTAGCACCTGGATGCCGCCGGCATTGGTCGAGAGATTGCCGCCGATGCGGCAGCTGCCCTCGGCAGCAAGGCTCAACGGGAACAGCCGGTCGATGTCGTCGGCGGCGTCCTGGATGTCGGACAGGATGCAGCCGGCCTCGACGGTGATGGTGTTGTTGACCGCATCGATGTCGCGCACGCGGTTCATGCGGCGCGTCGAGAGCACGATGCCGCCATGCGGGATGGCGCCGCCGACGAGGCCGGTGTTGCCGCTCTGCGGTGTGATGGCGATGCCGGCGTCAGCGCAGATCCTAACCACTTCGGCCAACTCGGCGGTCGTGGCCGGGCTCACCACCATGTCGCATTCGCCGCGCCAAAGGCCGCGGGTCTCAACGACGAAGGCCTCCACATCTGCCGGCTGGTCGAGCCAGCCGTTGGCGCCGACCGCGGCGCGGATCGCATCGTAGGCGGAATTGTGATCGGACATGTTGTTCATGGCGGGGATATTGCCCCCGGTAGGGGGCGGTGGCAAGGATGGCCGGCCAAGGGCCGGCAGGTCAGTCGGCGGGCTGCTGGAAGAAGCGCCCGGGCGAGACGCCGAAGGCGCGGCGGAACATAGCGATGAAGGCGCTCGGGCTGTCGTAGCCGAGATCGAGCGCCACCTGCGTCACCGGCCGGCGGCTTGCGAGCGCGGTGAGCGCGGCGAGTAATCGTGCCTGTTGGCGCCAGGCGCGGAAGGTCATGCCCGTCTCGGCCAGGAAGGCGCGCTCGAGGGTGCGCGCGCTGGCGCCGGCGAGCTTTGCCCACTCGGCCAGGTCGCGCTGGTCGGCCGGGTCGGCGAGCAGGGAATCGGTAACGCGCTTCAGGCGCACGTCCTCCGGGACCGGCAGGTGCAGCGGTGCCTGGTCGAGGCCGGTCAGCTGATCGATCAGCACGCGCATCAGCCGGCCGTCGGCACCGGCCTCGTCGTAGAGTTCGGGCAACGACACGGCTTCGCGGATGAGTTCGCGGAGGAGTGGCGTCACCAGCACCACCCGGCATTTGTCGAAACCGTCCGGCAGCAACGCGGTGGCGACGTAGAGGCTGTGCATGCGAACCTGGCCGCTCATCTCCACTCGGTGCTTTACCCCGGCAGGCACCCAGACGGCGCGCTCCGGCGGTGTGATCCACACGCCCTGGTCGGTGGCGACGCGGATGACGCCGCGTTCGGCATAAGCCAGCTGCGCGCGCGGGTGGTCGTGCCATTCGATGCTGTGGCCGGACGGATAATCGCTTGCCGCCGTCGCCACCGGACGTGGCAATTTCTGGATACGCTGGATGTGGGCGGCAACCTGCATGATGTCGTTATATCGACATTCTTTGACAAAATACAGCAAGCGCGCCGGGCCGCGATGTTATAGAAATGACCTCAACTGCCGAATATGGCCGCCGAATGGGGCGGCGAATGGGGAAGGAGAGCGTCGCGTGAACCAGGAAACCCGCCAGAAGGTCGACTTCGCATTCTTGAACGCGGGGCATTTCTTCGACCATTTCCTGATCCTGATCTTCGCCACCGTAGCCATGGCCATCGCCACCGACCGCAAAGTGGCGATCGCCGGCCTCGCGGTCGATTGGCAGATGACCTATGCGGAACTGATCCCGTTCTCGGTCGCCGGTTTCACCGCTTTCGGGCTCTGTTCGGTGCCGGCCGGTTGGATCGCCGACAAGTGGTCCAGGCCCGGCATGATCGCTATTTTCTTCCTCGGCATGGGCGGGGCCACCATGCTGGCTTCGCTCGCGACCTCACCCTGGTATCTCGCCGCCGTGATCCTGGTGATCGGGGTGTTCGGTGCCATCTACCATCCGGTCGGCATCGCCATGGTGGTGCAGGGCCGCGCCAAGACCGGCATGGCCATCGCCATGAACGGCGTGTTCGGCAACCTAGGGGTCGCCGCCGCGCCGCTGGCGACGTTGCTGACCATCGAACACTGGGGCTGGCGCGCGGCGTTCTTCCTGCCGGGTGCGGTCTGCTTCGGCGTCGGCATCGCCTATCTCGTGTTCCTGCGCAGCGCCCATATCAGCGACCGGAGCTACGCCAAGAAGGCAAAGCCGGCAGCCGACTCCACGCTGGCGCTGGATAAGCAGGCGCTGATCCGGGTGTTCGGCATCATTTTCCTGACCGCCGCCATGGGTAGCTTCATCTTCCAGAGCACGACCTTTTCGCTGCCCAAGATTTTCGACGAGCGCCTGGCCGGGCTCGCCACGTCGGGCAAGGAAGTCGGCTGGTGGGCCTTCACGGTGTTCGCCGCCGCTTCGGTCGCGCAGTTGATCGTCGGCTATCTTATCGACCGCCACTCGGTTCGCCTGGTGTTCGCCGCCGTCGCGGGCGGCCAAGCGATCCTGTTCGCGGCCATGCTGAATTTGACCGGCGCACCGGCGCTGATCGTCGCCGTGCTGTTCATGCTGGTGGTGTTCGGCCAAATCCCGATCAACGACGTGCTGATCGGCCGCATCGCCAAGAGCGAGTGGCGTTCGCGCGCCTATTCGGCGCGCTACATCATCTCGTTCGCGGTGATGGCGCCCACCGTGCCGGCGATCTCGGCGCTGCACGGCCATTGGGGCTTCTATGCTTTGTTCGCGGTGATG
>JAYOXJ010000318.1:2592-4118 GCA_038152725.1 Rhodospirillaceae bacterium | reverse complement strand
TGTGGGGCGGCTAAGAAAAAAATTTTAGCCGCCCCCCCCCCAACCTTTTTGCGGGGCGGCGGCCCCACCCGGGCGGCCCTTCGCTTGTCCGAAGCATGGCGGCACTACCGCCGGCCGATTGCGGCCCAAGACTCAGCGTGGCACCATGCCGCCCGCCCAGAACAAAGAGGGAGAGTGGCGAAATGCAGATCGGCTACGAGGATTTCACCCGCGTCGACATCCGGGTCGGCACCATCGTCCGCGCCGAACCGTTCCCCGAAGCGCGGCGCCCGGCAATCAAGCTATGGGTCGACTTCGGGCCCGAGATCGGCGAGCGCAAGACATCGGCCCAGATCACCCGGCACTATGAGCCCACCGCATTGGTCGGGCGCCAGGTCGCTGGTGTGGTCAATTTTCCGCCAAAGCAAATCGGTAAGTTCATGTCGGAGGTTCTGGTGCTCGGCTTTCCCGACGACGACGGCGAAGTCGTGCTTATCGGCCCGGAACGACCGGTTCCCGTCGGCGGCAAACTTTTCTGAAGCGCCGCCTAGAGTCAGTCGTCGGAATTGGTCGAGGTCAACCCCATGGCCGACGCCTTGATCACCGCCTGGGTGCGGTTTGAGACGTCGAGCGCCTTCAGAAGCGCGGTCACATGGAGCTTCACCGTGCCCTCGGCCAGATTGAGGGTGCGGGCGATTTCCTTGTTGGAATTACCCTTCGCCCTCAAATCCAGCACGTCGCACGGACGCGGCGTCAACGGACCTTTGGAGCCGTCACCGCCGCGACGCTCGCTGGCGTGATCGCCATCGGAGGATCCGAGCAAACTGGTCGGCAGGTAGACGCCGCCGGAGAACACCAGCTTGAGTGCGCTCAACACGACATTGCTGTCGAGCGTCTTGGGCACGTAGCCCGACGCCCCGCAGTCCATGGCCTTGCGGATTTCGTTGCCACCTTCCTTGGCGGACACGACCACCACCGGCACGTCGCCGATTTCTTCGCAGAGCTTGCGAAGGCCGGCGAATTCATCGAGACCGGGCATACCAAGGTCGATCAAAGCCATATCGAACGCCGGTTGCTCGCGAACCAAAGCGCGCGCTTCATCGTAGCTGGACGCGTCGACCACAACGACACCATCGTCGAGGCCAAGAAGAATGTGTTTCATTCCTTCGCGGAAAAGCGCGTGGTCGTCGGCTAGCAAGACCCTGAGTGATTTATTGTCTGGCAATTAAGCCTCCAATTTTTAACTTCGCGGCAGGGCTTTTCCCACATCCGCACCAATCGGATTAGGCATAGTCCCAAAGGTATAGACTATTTTATAAATCGATTGCAAGCGACACAAATAATCATTTGCATATTCTAATCATTTGCATCTTCCATATTCTCCGCATTGCTCGCAAGTCTATAGTGGCAGCCTGATCCGGACGCGAAGTCCACCAAGGCTTGAATCTTCCAGTTCGATTTCGCCCCCTAGGCCGCGCACCGCATCGCGGGCGATGGATAGCCCGAGACCGACCCCGCCGGTATCGCGATTGCGCGAACTCTCGATT
>JAYOXJ010000318.1:0-2582 GCA_038152725.1 Rhodospirillaceae bacterium | reverse complement strand
TCTCGATTCGATAGAACGGGCGGAACACCTCTTCGCGCGTGTCGGGAGGAATGCCCGGTCCGTCGTCTTCGATGACCACCTCGACGCAACCATCGCGCAACCCGGCGCGGACGGTGACGTTATCGCCGTGACGGACCGCGTTCTCCAGGATGTTGGTGATGCAGCGACGGAACGCCATCGGGCGGAGCGGCACTTCCAGCACGCCTTCGGTATGGAGGTCGATCTTGGCGCCGTTGCGGACGACCTGCTCGACCGCTTGCGCGACAAGGCGGCTGGCGTCCGAGGGCACCGGTTCCTCGCCGCCCTCGCCACGCGCGAACGCCAGGTAGCCTTCGAGCATGTGCTCCATTTCGCGGATGTCGCTCTTCAGGTCGGCGGCATCATCACCCAGCATCTCCAGTTGCAGGCGCATGCGCGTCAGCGGCGTGCGCAGGTCGTGCGAAACGCCGGCCAGCATGTCGGTGCGCTGGCGGATATGGAGCATGATGCGCTCGCGCATGGCGATGAAGGCGGTCGCCGCCTGGCGCACTTCCGCCGCACCTTCCGGCTTGAAATTGTCGGCCTCGCGGCCCTTGCCGAAATCTTCAGCGGCGCGCGCCAAGCGCCGGATCGGCTTCACCTGATTGCGCATGAAGATGGTGGCGACGCCGAACAGGATCAGCGAGGTTCCCATCATCCACGCCAGGAACACGTAGATGGTGCTCGACGACAACCGCTTACGCAGTGTGACGACCCGAAGTACCGCGTCAGAGAGTTGGATCTCGATGGCGACGTGACGCGGCATGCTGTCGCTATCGATGCGGAACGGCTTGCCGACGTACTCGTGGATCGCCTGTCCGAGCGCTTCGTCTGTTATATCCTCAGTAGCGTTCGCCGTGCCCTTGAGCACGGCGCCATCGCGCACGGTGACGACAAGCTGCATGTTGTTGGCGGCGATCTTGAGAATCCAGGCGCGGTCCTTGGGCGTCGGGTTGGCGCGCAGCAGGTTGATCACCGCCGCGATGTCGCCGGCGACGCCGCGCGCCAGCCTGAGCGAAACCTTGTCCCAGTGGCTCTCGAAGAAGATGACGCCCGACACCAACTGCAACAGCACCAACGGCACGACGATGATCAGCAGCGATCGGCCGAGCAGGCTTTTCGGCAGGTAGCGTTTGATGCTGAACCCCATAGTGTGGCCTCGCGGTCGGATCTTCGAACGGCTCAATCCGGAACCAGCATGTAACCCTTGCCGCGCACGGTTTGCAAATACCGAGGTATGCGAGGGTCGTCTTCGATTTTACGCCTGAGCCGGGTGATCTGCACGTCGATGGCACGACCGCCGCCCTTGGTGCCGGTGGCCACTATCAGTTCGTCGCGCGAAAGCACCTGGCCCGGTCGCGCCGTCAAGATGCCGAGCAGGGCCAATTCGACGTCAGTCAGACGAATGCGTTTGGTGCCCCGCGAAAGCTCGCCGCGCGCCGGGCGGAACGTGACTTCGCCGAGACCGATCTCGTCTGGCGCCGCCGCGCGGTCAGGCACGCGACGCAGGATCGAATTGATCCTGAGCAGCAGTTCGCGTGGCTCGAATGGCTTGCCGAGATAGTCATCGGCTCCGCTCTCGAAACCGAGGATGCGGTCTCCGGCCTCGTTCATGGCGGTCAGCATCAGGATTGGCACGTTGTTGCTGCGCCGGAGATCGCGGGCGAGATCGAGGCCGCTTTCGCCCGGCATCATCAGGTCGAGCACCAGTAGGTCGAATTCGAGCGTCTTGAGCTTGGCCCGCGCGCGCGCCGCGTCCTCGGCGCCGCTGGCGACGAAGCCGTTGTCGGCGAGATACTTGACCAGAAGGTCGCGTAGGCGCTGGTCGTCGTCGACGACCAGGATATGCGGCGCGCCGGTTCCGATCTCAGTCATCGGCGCGGCCGCAGCCGGCAACATCGGCGCTGAGCCGAAGGCTCGCCGGGTCGTCGATCAGCGCCTCCAGCACGCGCTCGAAGCGTTCGCCGGCATCCTCGCCGGCCAGCGCCACGGCATTGCGGATGCGCTCGCTCTGGCGCCCGGTCAACAGCTGCTCGAGGGCGGAACCCTTTTCGGTCAGGCTGAGCAGCCGGCGCCGGCCGTCGGCCTGGTCGGCACGCTGGGCGACATACCCCTCCTCGATCAACTGGCCGAGCACCCGCGCCAGGCTCTGCTTGGTGATCTTAAGGATCGCGAGCAACTCGTTGACGGCGATGCCGGGGTTTCGACCGATGAAGTAGACGGCACGATGATGCGCCCGTCCGAAACCGTATTCGGCGAGGATGGCGTCGGCCTCGCCGGTGAAGTCGCGATAGGCGAAGAACATCAGCTCGATGGCACGACGCATCAACGCATCTCCGCGATCGGCATCGGCGGATAGTTCGGCGGACTGGGAGACCGGGTCGGGCATGGCGATGAGTATAAAAAATTTAAGTCAGCGTTGTTGACATATATGCACGCGATTGCTATTAAACGCAAGAACCTTCGGTTTCGGACTCACTTATTGAAAGATTATTACCATGGCGACCAGCGGAACTTCATTCGACAGCCTGGAGGGGCAAATCTGGTACGATGGCAAGTTGGTT
>JAYOXJ010000317.1:0-4125 GCA_038152725.1 Rhodospirillaceae bacterium | reverse complement strand
CGGCGGCTCAGCGCCGCCAGGCAATCAGTCGCTCGGCGGCTTCCGCCATGTCGGCCTCTTCGCCGGCGAACGAAAATCGCATGAAACGGTGGCCACGCCCGGGATCGAAATCGGTCCCGGGCGTGGCCGCGACTCCGGTCTCGTGCAGCATGCGCCGGCAGAATTCAGGGCTGTCGTTGGTCAGTTCGCCGACATCGGCGTAGATGTAGAAAGCGCCATCCGCCAACGCCAGCTTGCTGAAGCCGGCCAACGGCAACCGTTCCAACAGCAGCTTCCGGTTGGCGGCATAACGCGCCACGTTGGCCTCCAGTTCGTCGCGGCACTCGAAGGCTGCGATACCGGCGTGCTGGGAGACGGTCGGCGGCGATATGAACAGGTTTTGGCCGAGGCATTCGACGGCGCGCATCAGGTCGTCGGGCAGTACCATCCAGCCAAGCCGCCAGCCGGTCATCGAGAAGTATTTCGAGAAGCTGTTGATGACCACCACGTCGCGGCCGAACCGAAGCGCGGTCTCCGCCGGCCGTTCGTAAGTGATGCCGTGATAAATCTCGTCGGAGACAAACCGTATACCGGCCTCCGCGCAAAAGCTTACCAGCGCCTCGAGTTCGGACGGCGTCAGCATGGTGCCGGTCGGGTTGGACGGGCTTGCCACGATTAGGCCGTCGATGCCGCGCCCGGTCTCAGCTTCGAGCGATGCCAGCGCCCGGCGAAGCACCGGCAACGTCGGCTGGAAATTGCTGTCGGCGCCGGTCGGGATGTCGATCACCTCGATGCCGAGCGCGGTCAGGATGTTGCGATAGGCGGGGTAGCCCGGGCTTGCCAACGCTACCCGGTCGCCGACGTCGAAGGCAGCCAAAAACGAAAGTACAAACGCACCGGACGATCCGGTGGTGACGACGATGTCGTCGGCGCCGACGTGGATGCCGTAAGTGTCGTGGTAGTGGCTCGCGATCCGCTGCCGCAATGCCGGTACCCCGAAGGCGTCCGTATAGCCCATCCGGTCCTTCGCCATGATCTCCTGCAGCGCCGCCATCACGCCCTTCGGCGCACCGGTACCGGGCTGACCGACCTCCATGTGGAGGATGCGTTCGCCGGACGCCTCCAGGCGGTTGGCCTCGCGCATCACGTCCATGACGATGAACGGTGGGATGGCGCCGCGCGAGGATACTTTCAAAGCCATGATGCAAAACCGCGCCGCCGGTCGACCGAGCGCGCGCTCACTCCGATACCGTCGAATATCCGAAACCGCGCGGATCGGTAACGATACGACACCCGGAAACCGGCGCCGGCAGGCCATAGGGGCAAAATGCCATGTTGACCCGGGAGAGTTGGGCCGTCGTCTCAACCCGATGTCCGCGCTGGATGAGACCATCGCGAACATCGGCCGGCGCGCCCGTCTCGGTGTAGGTGATGCCGCTGGCCAAATCGCGATAGATGCGGGGAGCGGAGGCCGCGATCTCATCAATCTTGCTTTCGGGATCGTAGGAAATGGCAAGGCCAAGCTCGGTCAATACCGCCTGGCTGGCGGCGTCGCCCGAAGCGGCGCCGGCAAAGAAGAGTTTGTTTCCAAAAGATTTATCGGTTATCGCGGCAGCGAGTGACAGGTCGCGAACGGCAGGATTCTCCGGGAATGGCGCCAGGTACACACCGGTACTCGGCACCGCCCGCCCAGTACCGAATGAACCATTCATGGTAAGCGCGCAGGCAACGGCGTTCCCGCCATTGTCGATCACGACGAAGCTGGTCGAACCGCCCTTCGCAGTGATGGGAAAACTCTCGCGGCCGCCGGCGGCCAATTGCGTAAGTCGCTCGGCACGAAACCCCGTAAACAGGCGCTTCGCATAATCTGTATCGAGTTGGGTGTAGCTGGTGGTCCGCGTCTGCTGCGGCTTTTTCGGCTGGGCGATAACCCGTTTCGATTCGACCGCATGGAAACCTGCGGCGCCGTCGGCCATCGCCCGTTGGATCGCCTCGGCAAAGATATGGGCACGCTCGCTGCCTTTGGTCCCCCGCATCCGGCCATCTGCTGCCAGCATCGCCGCCATCTTTGCGGCGAGCGTTCCGTTCGGCGTGCGCGGCATCGGAAAATGCAGGTTGGTGTCCTGGATGAAGGGAACTTTGAGCGCCGATCGCCAAATCGGCAGGTTCGCCTCCAAGTCGCGCATGGTAATGCCGAACCCGGCGCGCTCGGCGTCATCCGAAAATCGCCTTGCACCGGGGCCGGCGTAAATCACACCGCCACCACGCGCGCGAATCTGCGACAACGTTGCCGCCAATTCCGTCTGCACCAAGCGATCGCGTTCGCCAACGATTTTGCCGTTGGCGCGGACATAGGGTCCCGGATCGCCGGTGGCCAAAGCGTTCTCACCCAAGGCGAGATCGGTGGCAAATGCCCGCGACACGATGCTGCCGAAACGCGCCAGGTTTTCCGCCGGACGGATCATTTCTCGCCATTCGAATCGGCCGTATTTGGCATGTAATGCGAACATGCCGCGCGGATTGCCCGGTACCAACACCCTCCGGCCTGGGCCTGAGCTCGGTTGACCCAGGAAATCCAGCGTCTCCACACTCTCGTTGTCGGCGTTCCTGACCAGGCAAATGCCGCCGCCGCCAAGGCCGGCCGCCGACGGCATCGTCACCGACAACGTGAAATAAACCGAAACCGCTGCATCCGCCGCAGTGCCACCGGCGGTCAACACGTCCCGTCCGGCGAGTACCGCCTGGGGCTCGTCGGCGGCGACGCCGCCGAAGAAGCCCTTGACGAAACCGGTCGTGCCGAGCCCGGCGTTGGGACTGTCTTCAAGGAACGGAATATGCGTGCAACCCGCGATTCCAAGTGCCAGCAGGCCGCAAATCAGCGAGCCCGCGAATTGACGCACCGGCGACGCCTGACTACCTTTTGGAATGGATCGACTTGCCACATTGCCAGTCTCACCCTTGGAAATTCGACTTGTGTCCACCGCTCTGCGCAAAGCCCTGTTTGTATCGCTAATCGCCATGTCGCTATCGGCCGAGGCAAACCATTCGGCTTGGGCCGTCAGCCTGATTCGCGACGCGGAAGTTGAAAATACCATCCGCACCTATGCTACGCCACTATTCCGTGCCGCCGGCCTCAAGGCCGGAGACGTAAAGATTTTCATCGTCAAGGACAATACCTTGAACGCTTTCGTCGCCGGCGGCCAGAACCTGTTCGTCAATACGGGGCTAATCCTGGCCAGCGACAGCGCCAATCAGGTCATGGGCGTGATCGCCCATGAAACCGGCCACATTTCCGGCGGCCACCTCTCGCGCATCCACGATGCACTGTCGAAAAGCTCGGCGATGTCGATCCTGTCGTTCGTGCTCGGGGGCGCCGCGGCGCTCGCCACCGGGCGCGGCGACGTCGGCACCGCGGTTATCGCCGGCGGCCAGAATATGGCGATGCGGAATTTCCTGGCCTACAGCCGCGTCCAGGAATCTGCCGCCGACAACGCCGGCATGAAGTTTCTTGACGCCACAGGCACATCAGCCAAAGGCCTTTTGCTGTTCTTGGAGAAGCTCGGCGACCAGGAGTTGCTGTCGTCGTCGCAGCAGGACCCCTATGTGCGGACCCACCCACTGACCCGCGAACGTATCGACGCGCTCAGCCATTTTGTCGCCAATTCGCCAAATTCCAACAAAACCGTGTCGCCGCAGGTCGAGGCCATGCACCAGCGCATGAGGGCGAAGCTCTATGCCTTCGTCAATCCGATGGGCCGCACGCTCCGCATCTACAAGGAAACCGACAATTCGGCGCCGAGCCGCTACGCGCGGTCGATCGGGCTCTATCGCGAGGGCAAACTGGACCAGGCGCTGGCGCTGCTCGATACCTTGATCGCCGAGGCGCCGGAGGACCCCTACTACCACGAGATGCGCGGCCAGATGACGTTCGAGGCCGCGCGCCTCCCCGAAGCAGCCGAAAGCTATGGCCGCGCCGCTACGATCCTGCCCACTAACGGCCTGATCCGGCGTGAATTGGCGCGTGTGCAGTTGGAGTTCAATGAACCCAAGTTCACCGAAGCGGCCATCACCAACCTGGAGGCATCCCTCACGACCGAGCGCGAACACGCCTTCACCTGGCGGTTGCTCGCGACCGCCTACGGCCGA
>JAYOXJ010000316.1:0-4131 GCA_038152725.1 Rhodospirillaceae bacterium | reverse complement strand
AAATCATGGTATAAACAGGTCAAACACTAACCGTTACCTACTTCAGCCCCAAAAAGTATTGGGGCTCACCACACTGGTTCGCCGTGCTACTCTTTGACGGATTTATTTTTGTCGTTGTAGGAGCTTATATTGGGACTGGGATTTATAATCCCGCTACTTTTGTTGCCGCTCTCGCGGCAGGAAAAACTTGGCCGGTCGGGCTCGGCGCGTTGACGACGAAAGTCAAATAGGTGGTTATGAAACAGTCAGACAGTATCGAACGCATACCCGAAAATTGGCGGCACGGATTTCAAATCGGAGTGGGTGTCTTTTCGGCCGTCATTGTGGTGATCGAGTTCGTCGGAGGCCTGCCCGGTATTTATAAATGGCTGATACGCCTGCATTCTGATTGGTCGTTGCTGCCTTCTATCGATAAGGATTCCGTCCTGAATTTTCTATCGTACGGCGCAGGGGGCGTTTCTGCTGTTGTCGGTGCGATATTCACATATTTGAAAAAATAGTATCAGATTGGGATAGCTGCGGATCGAGCCAATTGTAACTCCGAGGCCTCAATCCGACATTGATCTCTTTTGGAACTTCCGATCAACAAATTTAAATCTTCGGCGCATTTCGACGTCTGTTTTCGTTGTGGCCATATTTCGTTCGACGACGATTGAGCCCGACTTTCAAATCATCGTGCGTTCAGATTTGCGGGCGCGGGCCGAACAGGATCACCGCCGAGCCGATCAGGCATATGACGGCGCCGATCAGGTCCCAGCGGTCGGGCCTGGCCCCTTCAACCAGCCAAAGCCAGATCAGCGAGGCGGCGATGTAGACGCCGCCGTAGGCGGCAAATGCGCGCCCGGCGAAATCGCTCTCGATGCGGGTCAGAGCGAAGGCGAAGATCGCCAGTGCCACGCCGCCCGGGAAAAGCCAGAGCGCCGACTTGTCGAGCTTCAACCAGGCCCAGACGGCGAAGCAGCCGCCGATCTCGGCGATGGCGGCGACGGCGTAGAAGGCGTAGGATTTCATCGGGCCACCGTTCCCTAAAGCAGAAAGCTGTCGCCCGAAGCAGCACCCCAGGCCTCCATGAACGCCGCCAGGTGCGGGCGTGCCTCACCCTCCGTCTGGATCAGGGTGACGACGTCGGCGACGGCGCGGTTGTAGCCCTCCTTGGTCATGGTGCCCCGGTGCAGCATGAAACGGAGATAGACGAGATAGGTGGTCAGCACGTCGGTCTCGCAGTAGTCGCGCACCGCCTGGACATCGCCCTGGTCGATCAAGCCGGCGACCTGCGAGCCGTCGATGCCGAATTTGCCGGGGAAGCCGAGCACGGCCGAGACCTCGGCTAGCTTGACCCGCGCCGAGGCGCCGAAGTCGGAGAGCTGCTCGATCAGGTCGCAGTGCCATTCCCAGGAGTAGCGGCTGGAATAGTTGTTCCACTTGTCGCCGGCCTGGTGCAGCCAGGGTGCCGAGATGCCGTGCACCATGGCGCGGTACTTGAGCACGGGGAGATCGAAGCCGCGGCCGTTGAAGCTGACCAGGCGCGGTTTCAGCCGCTCGAAATACTGGAAGAAGCCCTGCAGCAGCTGCGCCTCGCCGAAGCCGGCCTCGCCGCCGGAGCGCAGTTCCTTGAGATAGTAGACCTCGTGCATGCCGTCGGCCTCGATCTCGGCTTCGAGGAAACTGATGGCGACGACACGGTGAAACGGCTGGCGAGGGAAGGCATTGCGCCCGTCGGTCACCTCCAGATGATAGCGCTCCAACTCGGCGCGGCGCGCGGCCACGTCCGGATCGGTGAATCCGGTCAGGTTCTCCACCGCGTCGGTGTCCGGCACGGTCTCGATATCGAAGACGAACAGGTTTCTGTGTTGCATGGCCATGGCGCTCCCCCGATGGTATACAGGCCGCATCGAAAGGGAAAGCCGGCGCCGGCGAAAGGCCCGCCGCGGAGCGGAAAGGAATTCACCGATGAAGAATCTCGGCCAGATGCTGAAACAGGCCCAGGAACTGCAAGGCAAGATGCAGGCCCTGCAGCAGGAACTGGACGAGATGGAGGTGACGGGGGCGTCGGGCGGCGGCATGTGCCAGGTGGTGATGAACGGCAAGGGCGTCGCCAAGCGGGTCAAGATCGACACCAAGCTGGTCACGCCGGACGACACCGAGGTGCTGGAAGACCTGATCCTCGCCGCCATCAACGACGCCCGAGGCAAGGCCGATGCCTACATGCGCGAGGAAATGGGCAAGCTGACGGGCGGCCTGCCGTTGCCGCCGGGCATGCAGTTGCCGTTCTAGCGGCCGCTCGCCACGCCATGCCGGCGCTCGCGGAAATCGACGGACATACCTTCTACCTGCCGGCGCTCGGGCCCGCGTCCGTGGTGTTCGACCTGGGCGCTGCCGGCGGCACCTTCTCGACAACGGTGCGGCGCCTCGCCGGCTGCCGCTGCATCGCCGCCGAGCCCTCGCCTACCGTCTTCGCCGATCTCTCGGCCCTTCCCGGTATCGAGACGCATCACGTCGCCCTCGCCGGCCGCGACGGGCCGCTCGCCATGGAGGTCGGCGGTCACGGCGCGCAAGGCTATTGGCTGCGCCAAAGCGATCGGGCCGGCGCGCTGGACGCGGGCGCCGTCCAAGTCGAAGGCGTTACCTTCGAGACGCTCAAGGCGCGCGCCGGGGTCGACTTCGTCGATCTGATCAAGCTGGATATCGAGGGCGCGGAATTCGATGTCTTCGCCGCCGCCTCCGACGCTGCACTGGCGCGCGTCGGCCAGTGGTCGGTCGAGTTCCACGACTTCCTCGACCCGTCGCTGGCGCCCAAGGTCGCAGAAGTGATCCGGCGCCTCGAAGGGCTTGGCTTCGAGGCCATCGTCATGACCAGGCGCGGCCACGGCGACGTCTTGTTCCTCAACCGCGCGCATCTGGGTTTGGACGCCTGGCAGCTTTTCTGCATGCGCTGGCCCTTGAAGTACGGACGCGGCATCCGCCGCATGCTGGCACGCGGGTTTGGCATCGGTAGCGGGAAGCAGGCGGCATGACCAGTCCGGAACTCGAACGCCTGATCCAATTGCTGGCCAAACTGCCGGGCCTGGGCCCGCGCTCGGCGAGGCGCGCCGTCCTCGCCCTGGTGCGCCGGAGGGAAACGCTGTTGCAGCCGCTCGCCCGCGCGCTCACGGAAGCCGCGGAGACGGTGCGCACCTGCTCGACCTGCGGCAACATCGACAGCCGCGATCCTTGCGCCATCTGTGCCGACCCAGGGCGCGACCGCCAGACACTCTGCGTCGTCGAGGACGTCGCCGATCTCTGGGCGTTGGAACGCACGCACGCCTACAAGGGCCGTTACCACGTGCTCGGCGGCACGCTCTCTGCGCTCGACGGGGTCACGCCGGAAGACCTGAAAATCCCGGCGCTGGTGGCGCGCGCCAAGGACGAAGGCATCGCCGAGGTGATCCTGGCCACCTCGATGACCGTCGACGGCCAGACCACCGCGCACTACATCACCGACCGCCTGGCCACCGTCGGGGTCACGGTGTCGGGCTTGGCGCACGGCGTGCCGGTCGGCGGCGAGCTCGACTACCTCGACGACGGCACGCTGGCGGCGGCACTGAAACAGCGCCGGCCAGTCTGAAAATCCGGTTTGAAAATCCGGTCCGAAAGGACCCATGTGAACCCTTGTTAAATTTCCGTCACTCAGAAATTCGGGAAGTGTTATATTCCCAAACGTAGAATCCTAGATGGGGGTTTCCATGCTGTTCCGTGTTTGCCGCCTGGCCGTCGCCTCGGCGGTTTTTTCGTTCCTGATGGCATCGGTCGCCGGAACCGCCCAGGCGGCACAGTGCACCTTCGAGAGCTTCTGGTCGGGCGGCTGCAACAAGGAGATGGAACGCGGCATCGTCAAGATCTTCGAGGGGCCGGAAAAGTTCTTCTACTTCTTCAAGTCGAACCAGTACGTCCGCAACGATGCCAACGGCGACAAGTGGAACCCGGAGCGCACCATCGGCGACAACTGGAAAGGGCTCTGGCATCGCGACATCGACGCCGCCGTCAACTGGGGCAACGGCAAGACCTACTTTTTTCGCGGTTCCGAATACATGCGCTACTGATCTGCCCGTACTGATTGGTCCAGTTTGAATGTTAGTGCATCATCGGTTTTTG
>JAYOXJ010000315.1:0-4156 GCA_038152725.1 Rhodospirillaceae bacterium | reverse complement strand
ACATAATTTCGCACGCCGAAGAGTCCGTTCGGCCGTTCGTATCCGAGAAAGGTCATGATTCCCCCAGCGGTTCTAATTGCGATCGCCGCGGGCGCGCAGCGATTCGACGTTGTGGACGTGGACGTGTTCACCGACGGCGATGTTCGCGGTCGCGCGACCGATGATCTGTCCGTATTTCAGCACTTCATCGCCTGCCGAAATCTGCGAAATGGCCAGTTTGTGGCCGTATGGAACGTCGGTCGTCAGCTTGACGGAACCTTGACCGACGCCCGACCTATTGGCGGTATCACCGGTGACGCCTTCGTCGATCAGCGTGGCGACGTTGTCCATTCCGTTCAGCACGATTGCACGTAGCAAGATTCATCCTCCGTGGTTGGCTCTGTTGGGCGTAGGCCTTCGGTTGCGATGTCGAAACGCGGGTGGGAAGGGAATGCCGCGTGCCTTTCCGAGAACGGTCAGCTCGGCCACGACGGGTTCCTCCAGAAGAACACCGTTCGCCTTCGCGTCCAGTTCCGCCCGATGGGCGCGCTCGCCGGGAATTCGGGCCGCTTTACCGCCGTGGGAACGGAATAGGTCGAGCCAATCCGACATGTAAGTCTCATAAGTGCCGGGCTCCGCTGCATGGCCGGGGTTTATCACCATCAGCAAGGCGTTGAGGCTGCTGGTCGCGCTGCCGATGCCGCCGACCGGATTTAGTTCGGGATTGAACTCGCGACCGGATAGGGCACCGGCCAATATCTCGACCATCATCGACACCATCATTCCCTTATGCCCGCCGAACGGCATGAGCATGCCGCGCAGCGCGGCATTGGCGTCGATGGTGGGGCGCCCGCTTTCGTCCAATGCCCATTCTTGCGGAATACTCTCTCCGGTGCGGGCGGCAGCGAGAACCTTGCCTCGCGCAACGAGCGAACATGCGAAATCGATGACGATCGGCGGCCCGTCGGGGCGCGGTGCGGCCAAGGCCAGCGGATTGTTGCCGAGCATTGCGCCACTGGCACCGGGAATGCCGATGGAGGGGGGCGTCGCTTCCATGATGACGGCGATACGTCCCACCGCGGCGGCGGGAAGCACTATCATGCCGAGCGCACCAAGGTGGCCGCAGTTGCGAAGGCGATACACGGCGAGCGGTCGATCGTCGGTGCGTGCTATGGCCTTGGCGACGGCGAACGGCCCGATGACTTGGCCGAGCGCGCAGTCGGCGTCGATCGTGCCAAAACCTGCGTCGAAGGATTCGGCGATGTCGGGCGTCGCCTTGACCTCACCGTTTTCCAGTTTCCCGACGTAGCTCGGTAGGCGGCAAAGTCCGTGGGTGGTGAAACCGCGGGCGTCGGTCCTGACCAGCAGCGAAGCCGTTTCGCGTGCGGGTTTGAAGCTTACGCCGAAGCCTTCCAGCAACGCGACGGTCCAGGCTTCGAGTTCAACCCAGTCAAAACGCTGCGTGGTGGCATGATCCATGGCCGAACTATTCCGCCGGCCATCACCGCGAAAAGGTCGCCCTTACAGCGGTACAACGGCCAGGTTTATTGGGGGTGACGAGTTCCTTCTCCGCAATATCCGGCTTTACGGCTTTTGGCGCTGTCATCCGGACGACAATATCGCCGATTCGATCGGCGCCACGACTAAGTGGCTTCAGCGGCAGCCGAGCCATCCTAATGGGATCAATTGACTCAAAGATAAAGTATCTTATATTCAAATTTTAAGACGCAAGTTTCCCTTCTGAAGCCATGAAGCCCGACGGTCGATAACGTCTTCGTGCGATGGCGTATGCATCTTGGCGGATCAACAACTGGAGGCGAGCCGTGGGCGGCAAGAATATTCACCCTTATTATCGCGACCGAATCCTGGATATCGCCGACGAGATGGTCTCCAACATGACGCTCGAGCGCGCGCAGTTCGAGGTGCTTATTCCGAATGCCCGCTTCGATGAAGTGGTCCGCCTGGCGACCGACGAACTCATGGCCGTATTGCCCTACCTTCCATATGCCGGTGGCGATGAAGGCAGGATGACACCGTTCTTTCGGCTCGGTGCTGGGACGATCGCGGTTGGCCGGGCGTTGCGTGGTTTGGGTGCTTCGAGCGACACCATCGCGACGTTGATGCGCAAGACCTTCCTGGCCAAGATAGCCGCGCTGCCTGAGGCGGAACGGCTCGAACTCGGGCGCCAATGGCTTTCCCAGGAGAATCAGGCCTATTTGCAGGAACAGGCAGGCGTCAGCCGGCGACAAGACAACCCCGGAGACTTCGTCTATACGTTCGTCGCTTCAGAGTTGGAAGGATCGACCAAGCCGTTCGACTTCGGCATCGACTATACGGAATGCGGTTTCTGCAAGATGTGCAACGCTTCCGGCGACGTCGATCTGCTGCCCCACATCTGCGCCATGGACAAGGAAAGCTACGGCATGCGTGGAATCGACCTGCAGCGCACGACGACGCTCGCCTCAGGCGCCGACCGGTGCAATTTTCGTTTCAAAGCGAAGGAATAATTGTCCAAAGTTCGGCGCGGCACGGACTCGAAAAGCGTCCGTCCGGACTGACGCGACGGCGAGCCCATGGCCTAAGCGCCAGCGCCTGAGAGAATCACGAGACTAAAGCCATGACAAAGAAGAAGGTGATCGTTCTGGGCGCCGGTGCAATCGGCGTTTCCGTCGCGTCCTATTTGTTGCGTGACGGGCATGAGGTCGTCTTGATCGATCGTGAAGAACCGGCGAGCGGCTGCTCGTCAGGAAATGCGGGGCTGATCCAGTGTTCGGCCGTTCTTCCGATCGCCACGCCCGGCACGCTGCGGGCGGTTCCGAGAATGCTGCTGGACGCGGACCAGCCGTTGGTCGTGCGCTGGCGCCATCTGGTAAGTTTGGCGCCGTATCTGCTGCGCTTTGTCCGCGAGTCGTCGGCCCATCGCGCCGATGCCAATTCGCGGGCGCTGGCGCGGATCGTTCCCGGTGCCTACGACGCCTATCTGCCGCTGATCGAGGCCGCGGGAATATCCGATCTGGTCCGGAAAACCGGCGAACTGTATGTCTACGAGAACCCGAAGACGTATCACGCCTCGAAGGTCGGATGGGAAATGCGCCGGGCCCGCGGCGTCGCCGTCAAGGATTTGGATTCCGGTGCCCTCCACGACTTGGAGCCCGAACTCGCACGCACCTTCGGCCACGGCGTTTATCTGCCGAACTCGTACCAGACCGCAAAGCCACGTACGAACGTTTCCGCGCTCGCCGCACCGGTCGTCCGCGACGGTGGACGCATCGACAAGGCGGAACTTTTCGGCATCGCTCCGCGTACCGACGGTGCCATTGCCTTGCAGATGAACGGCGGAGACTTGGTTGGCGACGCCGTGGTGCTGGCGACGGGGGCGTTTTCACGGCCTTGGGCCCGTCAGGTCGGAGTCTCGGTGCCGCTCGACTCCGAGCGCGGATACCACATGATGGTCCGAAAACCGGGCGTGGCCATCGGCAGGGCGATCATATCAGGGGATTACAGGTTCGCGATCTCACCGATCGACGATGGCCTCCGCTTGTCCGGCACTGCCGAACTGGCGAAAGTCGGCGCGCCGCCGGACTACGAACGGGCATATCGTTTGTTGCCGCTGGCCCGGCGTATCCTGCCGGCGCTCGCCGACGACGCGGGCGAGGTGTGGATGGGGCATCGGCCGTCGACGCCGGACAGCCTGCCGGTGCTCGGCGCGCTGCCCGGGCGACCCAACGTCTTGTTTGCCTTCGGGCACGGCCACCTCGGCCTTACCCTCGGTGGCATAACGGGCAAGATCGTTGCCGAGATCGTGGCGGGAAAACCGTGTTCGATCGATCTCGCGCCCTTTTCCGTGGCGCGTTTCGCTTAAGCCCTCGTCGTCGGTGCTCCGGTCATCGGAATTAGGCGCCCTGGGCCTTCAATTCCATTAGCCGGTTGGTCAGAAGCGTTGCCGCTTCGAGGATGTGCTTGCGGAGCAGCGCGACCGTGTTGCGGTCCTTGCGCGCATAGTGGTCGAGCAGTTCCTGGTGTTCGTCGACGATCTTTTGCTTGTTAAGCGCGATGCTGTACTGGAGACGCACGTAACGCGCAGTTTGCGAGTGCAGTTTCTGGAGGTGTTCGAGCACGTAGGGCTTTTGTGCCGGTTCGTAGAGACTGGCATGGAAACGCCAGTTCAGATCCCAGG
>JAYOXJ010000314.1:0-4179 GCA_038152725.1 Rhodospirillaceae bacterium | reverse complement strand
GGTCGGAAACGCCGAGCGCCCGGGCGGCGCGAACGAAATCCAGGTTGCGCGCGCGCAGGAACTCGGCCCGCACGACGCCGACGAAGCCCATCCATGAAAACAGCAGCATCAGGCCCAATAGCCACCAGAAGTTCGGCGTGATGACGCTGGCCATGATGATCAGCAGATAGAGGATTGGCATGCCGGCCCAGATCTCGATGAAACGTTGGCCGACCAAGTCGATCATGCCGCCGTAGAAGCCCTGGAAGGCGCCGGCGGAAATGCCGACGGCGGCGCTCATAATCGTCAGCACCAGCCCGAACAAGACGGAGATGCGGAACCCGTAGATCAGCCGTGCCACCACGTCGCGGCCCTGGTCGTCGGTGCCGAGCCAGTTATCGGCGCTGGGCGGCGCCGGTGCCGGCTGCTTCAAGTCGTAGTTGACGGTGTCGTAGCTGAACCGCACCGGCGGCCAGAGCATCCAGCCCTTTTCATTGATCAGGTTCTCGACGAATTCGTCGCGATAGTCGGCTTCCGTCTGAAATTCGCCGCCGAAGGTGGTTTCGGGGTAGACGGCGAAAGCGGGGGTGTAGAGATCGCCGTCGAAATAGACCAGCAGCGGTTTGTCGTTGGCCACCAGTTCCGCGAACATGGAAACCAGGAACAGCGCCAGAAATATCCAGAACGACCAGTAGCCGCGCCGGTTGCGCTTGAAGTTGTCGATGCGCCGGCGCGTGATCGGCGTGACGCGGAAGCCGAGGAATCGCTCGGTGCGAAGCGCCTGGGTGGCGGTCTGCGGCGCCGGCGTGGCGGTGGCTGCATCCATCACGCGTCCCCCCTCACACGTCCCTGGCTTCGAAGTCGATACGCGGATCGACGATGTGATACATGATGTCGCCGACGATGCCGAGGACCAGCCCTAGCAGCGTGAAGCAATAGAGCGTGCCGAACATCACCGGGTAATCGCGCCCGGTCGCCGCTTCGAATCCCATCAGGCCGAGACCGTCGAGGGAAAAGATGATCTCGGTCAGGAGCGCGCCGGTAAAGAGTATCCCGATGAAGGCCGACGGGAAGCCGGCGATGACCAGCAGCATGGCGTTCCGGAACACGTGGCCGTAGAGCACGCGGTGCTCGGTCAGGCCCTTGGAGCGCGCGGTCACCACGTACTGCTTGTTGATCTCCTCGATGAACGAGTTCTTGGTCAGCATGGTGAGGCCGGCGAAGCCGCCAATCACCATGGAGAGCAGCGGCAGCGTCATGTGCCAGAAGTAGTCGGTGATGCGCTTGAACCAGCCAAGGTTCTCCCAGCCCGGCGAGACCAGGCCTCTCAGTGGGAACCAATCCAGGTAGCGTCCGCCGGCGAACAGTACGATCAGCAGCACGGCGAACAGGAAGCCCGGCACGGCGTTGCCGAAGATTACCGCGCCCGAGGTCCAGATATCGAAGCGTGAGCCGTCGCGCACCGCCTTGGCGATGCCGAGCGGGATCGAGATCAGATAGACCAATAGCGTGGTCCAGAGCCCGAGCGAGATGGAAACCGGCATCTTGTCCAACACCAGTTGCGCCACCGAGCGGTCCTGGAAGAAGCTGTTGCCGAAATCGAAGCGGATGTAGTTCTTCATCATCAGCCAGAAGCGCTCGTGCGCCGGCTTGTCGAGGCCGAACTGCGTCTCGATCTGCTTGATCAGGTCGGGCGGCAGACCCTGCGCGCCGCGATAGCGCGACTTGCCGCCGGACTGCTCGCCCTGGCTTTGCTGCGGGCGTGACGACATGGTCTCGCTGCCGGCATCGCCGCCGACGCGTGCCGTGGCCGATACCGCGTCGCCGGTCAGCTTGGCGATCATCTGCTCGACCGGGCCGCCGGGCACGAACTGCACCACGGCGAAGTTGATGATCATGATGCCGAACAGCGTCGGCACGATCAGCATCAGGCGGCGCAGGATGTAGGCGTACATGCGGCCGCTGGCTCCCCTAGTCCTTCTCGGAGGCGAGCTTGCCCTTGAGCGCCTTGGCCTTGGCCTCGTCGACCCACCAGGCGG
The DNA here is from genome assembly GCA_038152725.1 of Rhodospirillaceae bacterium. GTDB lineage: Bacteria > Pseudomonadota > Alphaproteobacteria > Rhodospirillales > Casp-alpha2 > TMED8. The sequence continues at coordinate 2,161 of JAYOXJ010000314.1, read as the reverse complement.
TGAACTGGTTGCCCTGCACCGGCGTGATCTTGGGCTGGCTGAACTTGTTCCAGTAGGCGACGCGGTCGTAGGTCGCGTGCCAATGCGGGATCACCCAGAAACCCCATTGCAGGACGCGGTCCAGCGCCCGTGTCGCGGCGATCAACCCAGCGCGGTCAGGTGCAGCGATGACCTTGTCGATCAGCGCGTCGATGGCCGGATCCTTGATACCCATCAGGTTGCGCCCGCCCTCGATGTCGGCCGATTGCGAGCCCCAGAAGTCGCGCTGCTCGTTGCCCGGCGACAGCGATTGGCCGAAGGTGCCGACCACCATGTCGAAATCGTAGGTATCGAGGCGACGGCGGTACTGCGAGCTGTCGACCGTTCGCACGTTCACCTTGACGCCGAGCCGCTCGAGGTTCTTGGCGAACGGCAGCACGATGCGCTCGAACAGGGGGCTGACCAGCAGCACCTCGAACTCGAGCTTCTGGCCGGTCTTCTCGTTGACCCGTTCGCGGCCCTTGATCTTCCAACCGGCGGTGTCGAGCAACTGGCCGGCGGCGTGCAGATTCCGGCGGATCTGGCGGTTGTCGCCGGATTTGGGCGGCTCGTAGGATTTGGTAAACACCTCCGCCGGGATCTTGCCCTTGAGCGGTTCCAACAGTTTGAGTTCTTCCGGCGAGGGCAGGCCGGTGGCGGCGAGCTCGGAGTTGTCGAAGTAGCTCCGCGTGCGGGTGTACTGGCCGTAGAACAGGTTCTGGTTCGACCACTCGAAATCGAAGGCGTAGGCGAGCGCCTCGCGCACGCGGCGGTCTTTGAACAGTTCGCGGCGCGTGTTGTAGACGAAGCCCTGCATGCCGGACGAGCGGTTGTGCTTGAACTCGGCCTTGATGATTTCGCCCTGCTTGACTGCCGGGATTTCGTAATCGACGGCCCAGGACTTGGACGAATTCTCCGAGCGGTAGTCGTATTCGCCGGCCTTGAACGCCTCCAGCGCGATGGTGCTGTCGCGGTAGTAATCGAAGCGGATTTCGTCGAAGTTGTTCATGCCCTTCTCGAACGGAAGGTCCTTGGCCCAGTAGTCCTTGACCCGCTCGATGACAATACTGCGGCCGGGCTCGAAGCTCTTGATCTTGTAGGCGCCGGAGCCCAACGGCGGTTCCAGCGTGGTCTTGTTGAACTCGCGGCCCTGCCAGTAGTGCTTGGGCAGTACCGTCACCTGGCCCAGGATCAGCGGCAGCTCGCGGTTTTCGCCGGGCTTGAAATTGAAGCGCACGATGTCGTCGCCGACCTTGAGCACCTCCTTCACGTGGCCCCAGTAGAAGCGATAGAAGGGCGAGCCCTCCTTGATCAGCGTGTTGAAGGTCCAGATCACGTCGTCGGGCGTCACCGGCTTGCCGTCGTGCCAGCGCGCTTCCTTGCGGAGCTTGAACGCCACCCAGGAGCGGTCGTCCGGCATGTAGACTTCCTCCGCCAGTTCGCCGTATTCGCTGAACGCTTCGTCTGACGAGTTGGTCATCAGCGAGTTGTAGATGAAGCCGGTGCCGGCGGCCGGGTTGCCCTTGACGATGAAGCTGTTGAAGCTGTCGAAGGTGCCAATGGTGTGCAGGCGTATCTTGCCGCCCTTGGGCGCGTCCGGATTGGCGTATTCGAAGTGCTTGAAGCCGGCCGGATACTTGAGATCGCCGTGCATGGCGAGGCCATGGCGGCCCTCGACGCCGTCGAGCGAGCCGGCGAGGGCGGCATTGGTGGCGAGGGCGGGCGAAAGCGCCGCCGTCAGCGCGATGAGGCCAGTGGCCAGAATTTGTCTGATCATGGGATGATATTGAGGGCCAAAGCTTCGCGGATCAAGGGATGGCAAGGGATATCACGTAAGATTGTGGCCATCTTATGGCGCCGCCGGCGCCGCTTGCGCCGCAGGGTCAGCGCCCGAGCACCCGCAATGCCGGTTTCAGCAGCCTGGGGTCGCCGCAAGCCAGCACGGTGCCGTCGTTCTCCAACCCCAGCGGCTGGCCCCGCCAGTCGGTCATGACGCCGCCCGCACCCTCGACCACCGGCACCAGCGCACAGTAGTCGTAGGGCGACATCTTGGCCTCGCAGACGATATCGGCGAAGCCCGACGCCAATAGGCCGTAGCCCATGCAGTCGGTGCCCCAGCGCAGGAACTGTACCTCCTCCTTGA
>JAYOXJ010000313.1:0-4180 GCA_038152725.1 Rhodospirillaceae bacterium | reverse complement strand
GGCTGGTGATCTCGACCTTGCCGGTGGCCAGGTCCTTGACCGGCTGGTTGCCGCCGCGATGGCCCATGTGCATCTTCTTCGTCTTGGCGCCCAGGGCGAGCGCCAGGATCTGGTGGCCGAGGCAGATGCCGAACAGCGGCAGGCCCGACTTGATGATGCCCTGGACCATGGCGACGGCGTATTGGCCGGTCGCCGCCGGATCGCCGGGGCCGTTCGACAAAAAGACGCCGTCCGGCTTGTGGGCGAGGATCTCCTCGGCCGTCGCGGTCGCCGGCACCACGGTGACATGGCAGCCGACCGTGGCGAGGCAGCGCAGGATATTGCGTTTGGCGCCGAAATCGACGGCGACGACACGGAATTTGGGCTTCTCCTGCTTGCCGAAGCCGGATGCCAGGGTCCATTCGGTCTCGTCCCAGGTATAGGTCTGGGCGCAGGTGACGTCCTTGGCGAGGTCCATGCCTTCCAGGCCCGGCCAGGCTTTCGCCTGTTCCAGGGCGGCTTTGACATCGGGCGCCTTGCCCTGGCCGTTGACCAGCGTGCCGGTCGGCGCGCCACCGTCGCGGATCAGGCGGGTGAGCCTTCGCGTATCGACGCCGGTGACCGCCGGAAGGCCGTACGATTTCAGCCACTGGTCCAAGTGCCCGGCGGCCCGCCAGTTGGCCGGATCGGTGATCGACTGGCGCAGGATGCAGCCGCGTGCGGCCGGCGTCGTCGTCTCCAGGTCGTCGGGGTTGGCGCCGACGTTGCCGATATGCGGAAAGGTGAAGGTGATCAGCTGGCCGGCGTAGCTCGGGTCGGTGAGGATTTCCTGGTAGCCGGTGAGCGAGGTGTTGAAACAGACCTCGCCGGTGGTCATGCCGGCGGCGCCGGCGCCCTGGCCCCAGAACACTTCTCCCGAGGCCAACACCAATGCGGCATCGGCGCCCGGCGGCGGCGTCATGGAGCGCGCGCCGGAAGACTCGCCCCCCTCGGGTTTACCCCCTTGGGTGGGCGTCATGGTGACCGCTTCGTTCATCGATGGCGATGTCCTTGGACGGAGGGCGTTTCGCGGAGTTGCGATTGTCTAAGCTATCAAAGCCTCGGGGTCAAGAGTCCATTGATTCTAAAAACCGTTCTATTTCAATGGCTTAAAAAGTAAGGGCCGGTTGCGTTCGACAAAGGAATCGGCTAGTCTCGCGCATTCTGGCGAATCGCCCCGGCACGATCACGACGGCCGAGAGAAAGGCGACGCCGGCTCACCGGGGAAGGAACCGTGATGCGCACGGAACTGAATGACGCCCTCAAGGCGGCCATGAAGGAAAAAGATACCCTGGCCGTAGGCACGTTGCGCCTGGTCCAGGCCGCACTCAAGGACCGCGACATCGCGGCACGCTCCAAGGGCAATCTCGACGGCATTTCCGACGACGAAATTCTCGGCCTGCTGCAATCCATGATCAAGCAGCGGCGCGAAAGCATCGACGCCTACAAGAAGGGCGGACGAATGGAACTGGCCGAACAGGAGGCCGGCGAGATCGCCGTCATCGAACGCTTCCTGCCCAAGCAGATGAACGCCGACGAAATGGCCAAGGCGGTCGACGCCGCCATCAAGGAGATGGGCGCGGCGACGCTGAAGGACATGGGCAAGGTCATGGCCGCCTTGAAGGAACGCCATCCCGGCGCCATGGATTTCGGCAAGGCCAGCGGCCTGGTGAAGACCAAGCTCGGTTAATGGATTTCACGGGCGATTCGCCCGGGATTTTACCCACACCCCCTTGTGGAAAACCGATCAAACCGGGGCATAACTCCCGGTTTCCCTGGGCTGTCCCTGAAACTACATTGGCCTGTTCGCGCGGCCTGCCGCGCCGGAGTATGCTTGCCCATGGCCTTTTCGGACCAATTCCTCGATGAACTGCGCAACCGCGTCGGTATCGCCGACGTGGTCGGCCGGCGCGTCAAGCTCACCCGCAAGGGCCGCGAACACCAGGGATTGTGCCCTTTCCACAAGGAAAAGACGCCGTCGTTCACGGTCAACGAGGAAAAGGGCTTCTATCACTGCTTCGGCTGCCAGGCGCACGGCTCGGTGTTCGATTTCGTCATGGAAACGGAAGGGCTTTCGTTCCCCGAGGCGGTCGAGAAACTGGCCGCCGACGCCGGCATGCAGGTGCCGCGCGACACGCCGGAGGAACGCGAACGCCAGAAGAAGCGCCAGACGCTGCTCGATGTCGTCGAGATGTCGGCGAAGCTGTTCGAGCGCGCGCTCAGGATGCCCGAGGGCCAACCCGGGCTGGACTATCTCAAGCGCCGCGGGCTCACCGACGCCACCATCAAGCGCTTCCGGCTGGGCTATGCGCCTGACGGCCGCGGCTGGCTCAAGGCGGCTTTAGCGCGTGAAGGCGTCGACGAGGCGTTGATGCTGGGCGCCGGCATGGTGATCAAGCCGGACGACGGCCGCCCTTCCTACGACCGCTTCCGCGGCCGCGTGATGTTTCCGATCGCCGACCGGCGCGGCCGCGTCATCGCCTTCGGCGGGCGCATCATCGCCGACGGCGAACCTAAGTATCTCAACTCGCCGGAAACGCCGCTGTTCCACAAGGGCACCACGCTCTACGGCCTCGATCTCGCCGGCGCCGCCGCGCGCCAGTCGGGGACGCTGATCGTCACCGAGGGCTACATGGACGTGATCGCGCTGGCCCAGGCCGGTTTCCAGGGCGCCGTCGCACCGCTCGGCACGGCCTTGACCGAAGAGCAGATTCAGCTGCTGTGGAAAGTGGTGCGCGAACCGGCGCTCTGTTTCGATGGCGATGCCGCCGGCCAGCGCGCCGCCGCCAAGGCGGCCGAGCGCGCGCTGCCGTTCCTGAAACCCGGTTACGGGCTCCGTTTCGCGGTGCTGCCGCAGGGCCAGGACCCGGACGACCTGGTCAAGTCGGGCGGCGCCACGGCGATGCAGGCGCTCCTCGACGGCGCGCCGGCGTTGTCCGTGATGATCTGGCGGATCGAGACCGGCGGGCGCATCCCCGCCGCCGCCGAGGCCCGCGCGGCGCTCGAAGCCAAGCTCAAGGAGCACAGCCGGCGTATCCAGGACCCGACGGTGCGCGCGCACTTCTCGCGCCTCTTCGGCGAGCGGCTGTGGCCGGGCGGCGCGGGGGCGTCGGCCGGCGGTTTCGGCGACCAGGGTGGCGGCGCGGGATGGCGCGGTGCCCGGCGCCGGCGTGACGCCGGGCGCGAGGCGCCCAATGTCTATCTGCCGGGATCGGCGGCAGCGGGGCGGATCGACGCCGGTGAAATCCGCCGCACGGCACTGCTCGCGACCCTGATCAACCACCCCGACTGCTTCGACGAAATGAGCGAACCCCTTGGAACCATAGCGTTTTCGGCGACCGAACTTGACAATCTCCGCCAACAGGTCTTAAACACGCTGGCCGATCACCCAGGCCTTGATTCGGCGGGTTTGATTACCCACCTTAACCAGATCGGATTTGCGGGTATTTTGAACCGCGTGTTGAGCTCTGAAACTTACGGGCATGGGTTCTTCGCGCGCCCGGATGCGGCCCGCCAAGAGGCCCTGTCCGGTTGGAGGGATGCCTTGCGGATGTTCCGCGACGAGGATTTGGCCCAGGAGATCGAAGAAGCGAAGCGGATCAGCCGGGAAAATCCCTCAGAGGAGGCCTCGCGGCGTTTGCAGGTGCTGACGCGCCAGAAATTGGCGCTCAAGGCGGAAGAGGATATGAGTTTCGGTATCTGATTATCGGGCCGCCCGGCGGGCGGCCGGCGAGAAAAATTGCGGTTCGTTCACCCGGGGGCACACGACATGGGGAACGCGCCATCGACGGGTGAAAAACCGGGCGTTTTTTAAGGGATAAAGACATTGGCGAAAGCAGCAGCCACGGCTCAGACACAGACCAATCAGGAAGAAGGCGTCGACGCCCCCCTGATCGATACCCTCGGCGCGGCCGTCAAGAAGATGATCGCGAAGGGCCGCGAACAGGGCTTCGTCACCTATGACGATCTCAACTCGGCGCTGCCCCCCGACCAGGTGTCGTCCGAGCAGATCGAGGACACCATGTCCCAGCTCTCCGAGATGGGCATCAACGTCATCGAGAACGAGGAAGCCGAGGAAGCCGCCAACGCCCTCGACGACAGCGACAGCGACAGCGAAAGTGACGGCGAGACGGGCAAGGCCAGCGGCAACGTCGACGAGTCC
>JAYOXJ010000312.1:254-4181 GCA_038152725.1 Rhodospirillaceae bacterium | reverse complement strand
ATGTGCGTCGACTTGCCGGTGCCGTGATAGCCCTGGATCATGACGCGGCGGTTGTGCGCGAAGCCGGCGAGAATGGCGAGCGTGGTGTCCGGATCGAAGCGGTAGGCTTCGTCCGTGTCGGGCACATGATCGTCCGCGTCGCTGAATGCTGGGACTTCCATATCGGTGTCGATACCGAACACCTGTCGCACCGAGAGCATCATGTCGGGCGCTTTCTTTGACAGGATATCGGAAGTGGGCACGGGCGTGGTCATCGCGAATATTCCAATCTGGCTCGTTTTATTGAAGGCAGGCTGAGGGCCGGCTGGCGCCAAGCCCTAGAGACTTAGAGACCTAGGGGGTTGCGGCGGTTGCGTCAAGAGGGCTGACGTAGATGGTGCAGCGCACCAATTGTCGCTCAATCAGCCAGAAAGGCCAAGACCACCCGATAGGCTTCATTGATGTCCTTGAAGGTGGCGTCGTCGCCCTTTTCCTTGCCCTGGGCCTGGGCGGCGTCGGGGTGATGGAGCTTGGCCAGTTCCTTGTAGCGGGCCTTTACGTCGACGACGGCGACCGGCGCCTTGAGGCCGAGCACGTCGAGCGCTTTTTTGACGTCGGAACCGACGGCGGCGGTGCCAGGTTCCGGCCCGGAACCATGCGCCTCGCCACCGGCGGCGAAAAAGCTGAACGGATCGGCGAATTCGCCCCGAAAAAACGCACGCGCATGTTCCGCCGTCGGCGGGCCGTCGCCCAAGGGCCAGGACGGCCGGCGCCACACCGTGTCGGCGCGGCGGTCGGCCTCTACCTCGGCGTCCGACATGCCGGCGAAATAGTTCCAGTTCTTGTTGTATTCGCGCGCGTGCTCGAGGCAGAACCAGCGGTAACTTTTCATGTCGTCGCGCGAGCGAGGTGCGCGGTGCTCGCCGGCGCAATCGCAGTCCGGCCACTCGCAGAGCCGCTCGGGCGGCTCCGGGCGGGTCTTCAGGCGATCCAGGATCGGCATGTGCAGCTTCTGGGCCATGCACCAAATATGCGCCGAAGCGATTTTTCAGGCAAGTTAGGATCGACCTTGACGGGGCAGCGGGAGATCGTCCGGACAGTGGCGAATCACGCGGTGTTCAGGCGCTATCGGTGGCGTCGTGGAACAGCGGCCGGCGTTCCTCCACCAGGGCATCGTTGAAGGTCCAGCGGCTGACCGTGCGAATGCGGTCGAGGCCGGCGAAGACGCGTGCGACTTCCGCCCCCTTTGCCGGCGAGACTTCGCAGAGTGCTTCGGAAAACGCCCGGCCGAACCCATTGAAGCCGTCGGCGTTGACCTCGCAGAGATGAAGCTGGTTCCAGTCGATAGCGAAATCCGGGTCACGGTAGAGCACCACCGCCGTCTCCATCGCCCTGAACGTCCCAACCTTTTTCGCCTGCACCAGCCGGGCGGCGGCGGGGCCGCAGTATTCCCGCATGATGTCCCGGTATTCGCCGAGATGTTGTGGGCGCACGTCGATGTATTCCAGTGACGCGACCAGTTCCGGCCGGCCATGCCCGGCCAATCGCTCGGCAGGAGGAAGGACGCGGGCGTGACGAGCAGGATTTCCGCGCGCAGCAGTTCGACCCCGGCCGGTTGGCGGTCGTTCACCAACGCGCGGATGACATCGGCAGGCACTATTTCGCGGAAATAGCTGAGTTCGAGATGGCTCCATGGCGGCTGGTCCGACGCGCCCTGAAAGACGCTGCGGTGCCGGTAGAGCGCCTGGCCGAGGCAGGTCTCCCCGAAGCGCGCCGCGCTTGCGGCACCATCCTTTAACCCGGCTTCCGCTTCGGGGGCGGCGGCCTGGATCGTCCGGGCAAGCACGATGAGGCGGTCTTCTGGCTCGATCCGGATCAAGTCTGAGGCGGAAATGGATTCGCTCTTCTCGGCCATGCGATGACTATGCGCTGTCGCGATTTATCAGGCAATTGGCCAGGTCTTCAGCATTTTAGACTTCACTTGAAACGAGAAAATTATAAAGATAAATTCTCATAAATTGCCAACGGAGTAATTGAGTAAGTCTCCAGTTTGCATTGCCGTTTGCCGATCCGAGGAAGTGATCACATGGCTGATCTTCCGTTCAAATTGGAATGTTTCGCAAGGGCGGAAGACGGCCTGCTTCGACCGTTCTCTCTGGAAATCTCCGAACCACAGTTTCATGACGAATTTGGATATTCGTGCGAAATCCAGTGTCCGACGATCCGAACCAAGCCAATGAAAATTTACGGTCACGAACCTCTATTCGCAGCTGAATTATCCGTTCAGTTCGTCAAGTTGTCGCTAGGTCATTTAGACCTCGGGTTGGTTGACGAAGAGGGGAGCGAAATCGATTTGCCCAAATATGACGATCTTCCCGAGAAAACGGGGGAAACTCTCGATGTCGATGGCGCGAGGGAGACTGAAGGCGTTCTCGTCAGCTTGAAAGACATTGCAAGCGGTCACTGTGTTCTCTGTCTTGACGACATAGAGCAAACACAATCGGGAGCGAGCGAGTCGTGGGGAAACCGTGTTTGCTATACGTGGCTTCCGATCGAAGAGGAGATACCCGAAGAGTTGTATGCGCAGATCGGTTGGAACATCGTGACACGAGTACGAATACTTCGGGCCGCGGCAAAGAAGAAACCCAGTTCGTAAGGGTCGCCTGATTTAACCGTCGGCGCCTTCGTAAAACTGCGGCCAGCGCTTCTGCACGATCGGGCCGGTCGGGTCGTAGGCGACGCAGGTGCCGAGCACGGCCGGCTTCTTGGTCACCGGCTTGCCGGCGTTCCTGCGCATGCGCACCGGGATGATGGTCTGGTAGGCGCATTGCGCCAGCGGGCCCATGACCAGATCGCGGATGTGGGTGCAGCCCTTGATGCGGCCGAGCACTTCAGCGACGGCATTGCGCCAGCCGGGGCCGATCTTGAGGCCCTTGAGGCCCTCCACCGGCGGCGCGCCCGAGGTGCAGATGGCGAAGGGCGAGCCCAGCGTCTCGGCTTCGGCGGCGAGCACGTTCATGTCGTCGTCGACGGTGATGCGGACGATCATGTGATGGATCGGCTCGCCGGCGTTGACGCCGCCGCGGTACTCGTTGTCGAAGGAATAGGTCTTGGTGTCGGTGATCTCGCCCTCGATGTCCCAAAGGCCGTCGTCGCGCTGGAAGCCCTGGCAGGTGATCTTGCGGGTGTGGATGTGCTGGCGCGGTGCGGGTTTGGAGAGCGGCATGGCGTCGTTTCCCGGTTGTGGTTCGGATTTGGGCGCCGTCGTCGGCGCCGGGGAGCTAAATCATTCCTGCCAACCGGGGCAGGGGCTGTCAAACATCGCGGTCCGGCAGCGCGGAGAGGCAATGGAATTGGGTCCGTTGACTCCATACCTAACAAATGTTAGTTAGATATCCGGTTTTCACCGATATTCCGCGCATCCCATGCCCGAAGCCGCCCGCAAGATCGAACCCGATATCCAGCGCCGCGACAACCGCCGCCCGCAGTTGCTCGACTCCGCCGCGCGGCTTTTCCGCGAGCAGGGCTATGCCGCCGCCTCGATGCGCGATATCGCCGCCATGGCGGGGATGAAGGCGGGCTCGATGTATTATTATTTTCCGTCCAAGGCGGATATTCTGATCGCCGTGCACGAGGAGGGAATTCGCCGCATTTCCGACGCCGTCTTGGAAGCCCTCGCCGTCGCCGACGGCCCCTGGGAGCGGCTCCGTGCCGCCATGATCGCGCACCTCTCGGTATTGCTCGACGGCGGCGATTACGCCTGCGTCGTCATCCGCGAACTGCCGGCCGATCTCGCCGGCGAAGCGGGCGAGGTGCGCCGGCGCCTGGTGCCGCTCCGCGACGCCTACGAGGCGCAATTCCAGAAACTGTTCGACGATCTGCCGCTCGCACCGGGCGCATCCCGGCGCCATCTCCGCCTGATGGTGCTGGGTGCGCTCAACTGGTCGC
>JAYOXJ010000312.1:0-244 GCA_038152725.1 Rhodospirillaceae bacterium | reverse complement strand
ACTTGAACCTACTGCGTCCGCTTGTCGATCAGGCGGCCGTTGCCGAAGCCTGAAGGACCGAGCCCATGAACGCACTCGAAGCCGCCGCGAGCGGCACCGCCGATCAGACCGCGCGAAGCCTGGCCGCCCGCCTGGGGCGCCCGCCCCGGGTACTGGTCACGAAGATCGGCCTCGACGGTCACGACCGTGGTTCCCGGCTGGTCGCCGGTTTTCTCCGCGACGCCGGCATGGAGGTGATCTACAC
>JAYOXJ010000311.1:1430-4190 GCA_038152725.1 Rhodospirillaceae bacterium | reverse complement strand
GTTCCAGTCCGGACCAGGCCGTCGGCAAGCTGCGCCCGCCGGTTTTCTTCATGTATAAAGACCGCTTCCGGCGCCAGGCCTCCATGTGGCCGGCGGAGCAGCTTCGGAAATGCCTGGATGCGCTGACGACGCTCGAGATCGAGTGCAAGTCGACCGGCATGCCGGACATCGCGCTTTGCCAGCGGATGTCGCTGTCCATCGGCGGATTGGCGCAAAGGCTGGGTCGTTAAAGCGCCTAAGGCTGGCGCAATTCGCGGAAATGCTCCAGCAAAAGCCGGTATTCTTCCGGGATATCGTCGCTGTAGAGAGTGCCGATTGCGGCGCCGTCCTTCAACACCGGCAGATGATGAAACCCGCCTTTCAGCATTTTCTCGATCGCGTGGGCGACCGTGTCAGCGGCATCGATGGTGATGGGGTCGGCGGTCATGACGGCCGAGACTTGCGTCGCGTCGGGATCCTGGCCCTTGGCCAGACAGCCATGGACGATGTCACGTTCGGATAAAATGCCGAGGACGGCATCCGCTTCCGTGACCAATGCCGCACGCTCGTTTGCACGGGCCATGGTCTCGCTGGCGGTACGGACCGTGGCGTCCGGCGGGAGTGTGGTGAATGGGCGTTGGCCCAACAGAGCCTTGACGTTCTTCAGGATCATTTGATATCGCGACTTTGGGTTATTGGCCCTGGCGGCGCTCGTTCATTTTGCGAATGACGTATTTCTGGAAGTGCTCTTCGCCCTCGTAGCCTTTGGCATGAACCCACTCGAACCTGGCCTTGAAGGTGCCGCCTTCGAAAGCGCCCGGCATGCGGGCGACCTCAATCTGGCCGCCGTCTTTGTCGCCAGCGCCGGCGGTCTCGGGCAGGAACACGATGGTCGGGGTGAAAACCACGCGCCAGCGCTTGGCGATTTCCTTCTCCGTCATGGCCTTGCCGTCGAAATCCGTGACCTCGCGGCTGCCCCAGAGATTGAGTTGCACGACTTCGAAATTTTCGCGGACGTAGTCGTTGATGGGCTTTTGCGCCAAGACCTCGGTCTGCATCTTCTTGCAATAAATGCAGCCGACCTGCTCGAAGAAGATCACCAGGCGCTTGCCGGCCTCTTTGGCCTCTTTTAAATCGTCACGCAGGTCGAGAAACGAGTCCTTGAACCAGGCGTGATGGTAGAGGCCGTCCTCGGCGAGAGTCGGCTTGATCAAATCGGCGGCGTTTGATGGCGCCGCGGCAGCGACACCGATCACGGCGGAGATGAAGAGAACCCGAAGATACGATAACAGCGTGTTCATGACCCAAACCCTGTTTTGTCGGCCAGCCGAATTTGGACGGAGCCGTGTTGAATTTCGAGGTATTGAAGACCGCTGGGGTTGGGATGGCCAGAAGAATCTGCGGCGTCTGGCGATCGGCGTTGTCAAAGATCCATCGTCACGCGGTTGATGATGGTCGTGAGATCGTCGGCCTTGAAGGGTTTTTGGATCGATGCAATGGCGCCCACCTTGCGCGCCGCGGCCAGCGCCTTGCCGCCGTCCATTTCATCGCCGTAACCGGCGGACATGGCGATCAGGCGGACTTCCGGCCAATGTTCGCGGACATGCTGGATCACCTCGATGCCGCTTTCGCCCGGCATGAAGATGTCCGTCAGGACCACGTCGATGCCGATGATGTCGGAACGTTCCAGCGCCTCCTTGCCGGAATTCGCGGTGGCGACCTTGAACCGCGCATCATCCAGCATGTCGGCAACGGCCATGCAGACCGTGCGGCTGTCGTCGATGACCAGGACCCGGATGCAGTTTCGGCCCGAGACCTCGTCGATCTGTTTGATCAGGGAAATCAGCCTATCCGCCTGGAACGGCTTTTTGATGACGGCGTCGGCGCCGATCCGCCGCGCCAGGCGCAACAGGTGATAGGGATACATCGACGCATCGCCGGCCGACATGGCGATGATCTTCAAATCCGGATCGATTCCGCGCAGCCGCTTGATTCCCTCGAAACCATCCATGCCCGGCATGACCAGGTCGACCAGCGCCAGACCGGCGTGCGTCATCTCGTTGAATGACATGGCCTCTTCGAAACTGGTGGCGAGCACCGGCTGGTAGCCGCCCTCGATGAGCATGTCGCCGACGACCTTCAGAACGGTCTTCGAATCATCGATGACCATGACGGTTTCAAACAATCCCACGCTGTCGCTCCTGCCTTGATCGTGCTGACGGCCCCTCAAGCGCGCAGCGGTGTCGTCCTATTCCGGGTGTTCATAAGAATTCGGGCACATGATTTTGATGACTTATTGTTGCAGCTCGTGGTGCAAGCTTGTTTTCCCTGGGTATCGGCGCGCGCGGGGCTAATAGTCCCCGGTCAGGCGCCGGATCAGGACATCGAGCTGGTCGACGCTGCGATAATGAAAGGTCAGCGTGCCGCCCTTCTTTGTCGGCGTGATTTCCGTGCGAATGCCGAGCTGCGTCGTCAGGTCGCGTTCCGTCGCCAGGGTGTCGGCGTCTTTCTGCGGTTTCGCGCTTGGGGACTTTCCGCTTTTCCCCGCGCCCTTCGCAACCAGCGCCTCGGTTTCGCGCACGTTGAGACCGCGGTCGATGACGATTTCCGCCAGCGCCACCGGGTCGGGCGCGGCCAGGAGCGCCCTTGCATGACCGGCGCTCAGCCGGCCGTCGCCGAGCATCCGCTTGACCGCGTCGGGCAGGCCCAACAGACGAAGCATGTTGGCCACATGGCTGCGGCTCTTGCCGATACCGTCGGCGAGTGCTTCCTGGGTGTGAC
>JAYOXJ010000311.1:0-1361 GCA_038152725.1 Rhodospirillaceae bacterium | reverse complement strand
TCGGCCTCTTCCAAGGGTGTCAGGTCCTCGCGCTGCAGGTTCTCGACCAGCGCGATCTCCAGAGTTTCCTGGTCGGTGAACTGGCGCACCACCACCGGCAACTCGTGCAGTTGCGCTAACTGCGCGGCGCGCCAGCGGCGCTCGCCACAAATAATCTGGTAGCTGCCCGCCTGGTCGGGGTCGGGCCGCACCACCAGCGGCTGTAGGATGCCCTTCTCCCTGACCGATTGCGCCAGTTCGCGGATCTGCTCGTCGGCGAACCGGCGCCGGGGCTGGAACCGGCAGGGATGCAGATCGCCGATGGCGAGGCGCTGGAGACCGGACTGGGCGGTGTCGGCGGCCGGTTTTGGGGTGGCCTCGCCCAACAGTGCCGAAAGCCCCCGCCCCAGGTTCTTGCGTTTCGATTTCTGGGCTGGGGTCATGCGCTGAGTTTCCGTTCGCGGTGGATGATTTCGCCGGCCAGTGCCAGGTAAGCCTGGGATCCGGCGCAATTCATGTCGTAGACCAGCACCGGCACGCCGTGCGACGGCGCTTCCGAAACCCGGACGTTTCTGGGAATGACGGTGCTGTAGACCTTTTCGCCGAAATAAGACCGCACATCGTCGGCGACGTCGGCGGCCAGGTTGTTGCGTTGGGCCTACATGGTGAGCACGCTACCCTGAATATCGAGATTGGCATTAAAGCTGTAGCGCACCTTGTCGATGGTGTTGACCAACTGGCTGATGCCTTCCAGCGCATAGAATTCGCATTGCAATGGCACCAGGACGGCCTGCGCCGCCACCAAGGCATTGATGGTCAACAGGCCGAGCGCCGGCGGGCAGTCGATCAGGATATAATCGTAAGCCCCGGCTGCTTGAATAAGCGCATCCTTAAGTCTGTATTCGCGACGCTCAAAATCAACAAGCTCAATCTCTGCACCGTATAAATCGGTTCCGGACGGCACAATTTCCAGGCCGGGGATGTCGGTTCGCTGAATGACGTCCAAAAGCGGTACATTTTCGACCAATAAGCTGTAGGAATTGACCTTCCTTTGATCCGAATCAATGCCCAGCCCGGTGCTGGCATTACCTTGTGGGTCAAGATCAACGATCAACACCTGTTGGTCTATTGCCGCCAGGGCCGTGCCCAGGTTGATCGTCGTCGTGGTTTTGCCGACGCCGCCCTTCTGATTGGCCACGGCGAGAACGCGGGTGCCGCGTCCGCTCGGCAAGGGATGATCAGGAAACATCGATGGGGGCAAGATCGCTAACCTCTAGGATGGCACCGCTGGAATCCGACCGGCTCGGGTGCAATTGGGTCTGCATTTTCCAGTCTTTCCGCGCCAGCGTCAATTCATCCTGCACGCTTTCGCCCTTCAGGAA
>JAYOXJ010000310.1:0-4208 GCA_038152725.1 Rhodospirillaceae bacterium | reverse complement strand
TGAAGAAACGTCCGACCACGTCGAGCAGGTAGTCGCGCTCGCTATCGTCCAGGGTGGCGCGTGCCGGATCGCCGGAGAACGGTGTGTCGGTGGTGCCGATCAGCGAGAAATCCTGCTCGTACGGCAGCACGAAGACGACACGGCGATCTGCATTCTGGAGGATATATGCATCGTTCGCGCCGGCGATGCGCGGCACGACGATGTGGCTGCCCTTGACCAACCTGATCTGCGCGGCGTTGTCGGCGGCACCGCGACGCCCGGCGGCGAGGCCGCGGCCGACCTCGAGCGCCCACGGTCCGGCGGCATTGACGACGGCGCGCGCACGGACCTCCTGGCGATGGCCGGTATCGCTGTCGAGCAGGACCACACGCCAGCGGTCGCCATCGGGCACACCCTCGATGACCTTGGTGCGGGTCAGCACCTGGGCGCCGAGCGCCGCTGCCGCCATGGCGTTCAAAACCACCAGCCGGGCGTCGTCGACCCAGCAATCCCAGTAGTCGAAGGCCGCGGCGAAGTCGGACTTGAGTGACCGGCCGGCAGCGTCGGAAGCCAAATCGACGGCGCCCGAGGCCGGAATGGCGCGGCGCCGGTAGAGATGATCGTAGAGGAGCAACCCGGCGCGCAGCATCCACTTCGGCCGCATCTCGGGCACGTGCGGCAGCACGAAACGCATCGGCCAGATGATATGGCCGGCCTTGTTCAGCAGCACTTCGCGCTCGGCCAGCGATTCCCGCACCAAACGGAACTCGTAATGTTCGAGATAACGAAGCCCGCCGTGGATCAACTTGGAACTGGCGGAAGACGTTGCTGACGCCAGATCGTTCGCTTCGCACAGCATGACCGAAAGGCCGCGCCCGGCGGCGTCGCAGGCAATACCGGCACCATTGATGCCGCCGCCGACGACAAGCAAGTCGAGAATTCCGTCCGTGTTGCTGTTCATCAGTGGATGTCCGGGTCGTCGGCTAGCACAAAACCACTTCGACACCGTTGCTGGCGAGCACCGGCTTGAGCGCGGTCGGCGGTTCGGCATCGGTGAAAAGCGCGTCGACGTCGCTGACGTGGCCAACACTGACAACCGCATCGGCGCCGAACTTGGAGTGGTCGAGGGCTACGAACCGGCGGCGCGAGATACGCATCGCCATGTTGGAAACCCCGATATCGCGGAAATCGAAATCCAGCAGCGCGCCGTCGTCGTCTACCCCGCCGATGCCGAAAATGCCATAGCCGACGCGGAAGCGTTCGAGGAAGGCCCGGGTCGCTTCGCCGGTGGTGGCGTGATCGTTGTGGCGCAGGATGCCACCGGCAAGGATCACCTGGAACTCGCTCCGCCGGCTCAGGATGGTCGCGACGGTAACGTGGTTTGTAACCACGGTGAGCCGCTGGTGGTCGAGCAATTGCTCGGCAACGGCTTCCATGGTTGTGCCGATGTCGATGAACACCGTCGCACCTTCAGGGATGCGTGACGCTACCGCCTTGGCGATGCGTTGCTTCTCGATCGGCATGTGGCCCTTGCGCTTGTCGTAGCCGATATCGGACGGACCGTGCGGCATGCCGGCTCCGCCATGATACTTGGTGACGAGGCCGCGCTCGGCGAGGTTCTTGAGATCGCGGCGGACGGTCTGTTCGGATACCTGAAACGTCTCGGCCAGCCCACCGATGGAGACGAAACCGCGCCGGCGGATCAACGAGATGATCTCGTCGTGGCGCGATACCATACCGGTTTTTTCAAGTCCGCTCACACCAGGTCTCCTCGCTTCGGCTTCCTCAGCGCGCCGCCACTGCCTTTTTAGGCAGCTTGCCGGCGATACCGAGCAGTTCCTCGCGGCGGGTCATCTCGTGCCAGATTTCGGACGGGCGGATACCCATGTCGGCCAGCAGCACGACCCAGTTGTAGAGCATGTCGACGGACTCGTTGACGACCTCGTCGCGATTGTTGAGGGCCGACTCGAGCGACACTTCCGCGGCCTCTTCGACCAGTTTCTTCGCCATCTTCGTGCGTCCGCCGTCGAATAGCCGGGCCGTCGGCGATTTGGCCGGATCGGCGCCGCGTTCGTGCATCACGGCTTCGTAAAGGTCTTCGATCGATTTCGACATGCGTTTCCTCTGCCCGCTCAGTTGGCCGTCTTGGGCTCGCTCGAACCATCGAACGTCTGCGGTTTGGCCGCCTGCAGGGCCTCCTGCGCGTCGTCGACCAGGCGGCTCGCGGCCAGTTCGCCGGCCCGCTCGAGGATCGGATAGACGACGGACGTCAGATGGCTGTTGATCCGCTTCAGGTCGCGGAGCACGTCGATGTGCAACGAACTCGACTGGATCGAGTCGGCGCGGCCGTCGGCGATGCGCTGGTAGTGATTGGCGACGTAGCGGCGTTCCAGGTCGCGGATAGCGGTTTTTTCGCGTAACAACCGGCGCGCCAGTTCCAGATCGCTCGACATGAACACAGACATGGCCAAATCCAAGTTGGCGACGATGCGTTCGTGGAAGGCCCGGATTTCCTGTTGGCCGTCCGGCGAGAACGACACGCGTTCCTTGATCTTCTTGCCGGCCAGTTCCATGAGGTTCTTGTCGATGATGTCGCCGACGTGTTCCAGGTTTGTAGTGAAACTCAGAATCTCGATGCAACGCTCACTCTCCAGCGCGTCGAACTCTTCCTTCGAAAGCCGGGTAAGATAGAGTTTGATGGCCTCGTGCAGGCGGTCGACGAGATCGTCGGCATCCTCAATCTGGCGTTTCAGCGAATCGTCGTTACTGAGAAACACTTTGCTGGTGGCATCGAGCATGCGACGCACTTCGTCGCCCATGCGCAGCGTCTCGCGCGCCGCGCAATTGAGCGCCACGGCGGGCGTCTCCAGCGCGCCCATGTCGAGATAGCGGGGGCCGCTCTCGGCGTCGGTGGCGTTGACGTCGGGCAGCACGCGGGTGACACCGGCCGACACCAAAGACAGCAGCGGTAGGAAGGCCAGCGCCAACACAGCATTGAAGCTGAGGTGTGCGAGCGCGACAGTCTGGCCGGCATGATCGGATAGCGACCCGATATGGGCGATCGCGTAGGGGACGGTCGGCAGCACCAGGGCGACGCCGACGGCGCGCATGATCAGATTGCCGAGCGTCACGCGGCGCGTCGCCGGCGGCGACTTCATGGTCATGACGAAGGCCGGCAGGCCGGCACCCAGGTTGACGCCGAGTACCATGGTGACGGCCATCTGAACGCTCAGGACCTGCATATTGGCGAGCGAGATGACCAGCAGGATGGCGGCAACGCTGGAATGGGATATCCAGGTAAGCAGCGCGATCAGCACCACGGTGAGGACCGGTTCCTGGGAAAGCGGCAACAGCATGACGCTAACCAGTTCGCTCTCGCGCATGGGCGCGGAGGCGAGGGAGATCAGCTTCAGGGCGAGCAGCATCAAACCGATGCCGAGTATGATGCGGCCCATGTTCTTGCGCTTGTTGCGCTCCGAACTCAAAAACAGGAATACGCCGGCAGCGATCAGGATGGGCGACAGCCAATGCAGGTCGAACGACAAAATCTGCACGACCAGGGCGGTACCGACATCGGCGCCGAGCATGACCGCGAGCGCCGCCGTCGTCAGAATCAGGTTCTGGCCGGCAAAGGAGGCGACGATCATTGCCGTCGCCGTGCTGCTCTGGATCGCCGACGTAATGGTCAAGCCGGCGAGGAAGGCGTAGAGCCGGTTGCCCGAGGACAGGCTCAGCATTTTTCGGAGTTCCGCGCCGAACGAGCGGGTCATGCCCGTCCGGACCATGCGGATACCCCAAATCAGAAGGGCTATACCACCGACAATGTTGATGATCGTGTCCATGCACCGGCTGCCAAAAATCGCGGCGCCGAAGGTGCCGCTTGAGAAACAGGATGTTCGGAATCTTACATCAGATGTGTGATTTCGCAAATCATCATCTGACGCTTATTGGAATTCCTGAAATGGCGGTTTCCCCTGGCTTCCGCTCGTCCATCCTCAAAAAGGTGTGGCGAAAGCGGGGGCTTTCGCTATATAGAGGGCGTCCGGCGCCCCGAGCCTGGCAAGGTTAGCTAGGTTATCCGCTAACCGGTTATTATAAAAAGATAAATTGGGGTATGGTGTAATTGGCAACACGACGGATTCTGATTCCGTTATTCTAGGTTCGAGTCCTAGTACCCCAGCCAATCCTTCCCGCTTAAACCACCGATCATCGTTTTAACAGCCCAAAGC
>JAYOXJ010000309.1:0-4290 GCA_038152725.1 Rhodospirillaceae bacterium | reverse complement strand
GCTCAGGATATTCTTGCCTGCAAATCGAACAGCCGCCGGTGCTCGTCGAGGGCGAAACGGTCGGTCATTCCGGCGACGTAGTCGGCGACGAGCCATGCGGTCTCCTGACTGCCCGCCGGTCCGACCCGGGTCCGCCACTCCGTCGGCAGGCATTCGGGCTCGCGCAGCAGTAGTCCGAACAGATCCTTGACCACGCGCCGGCCCTTCGACGTCATGCGGTTGAGTTTGTAGTGGCGGTACATGTTGGGGAACAGGAACCCCTTGATCGCCGCGTCGTATTCACGCATCTGCTCGGAAAAGCCGGAAATCGGTTTGCCGTGCTGGCGGATTTCGGCGGCCGAGCCCGGCTTCAGTTCGGCGATGCGCCGCGACGTCTCTTCGATCAGGTCACCGACCATGGCGCCGATCAGCCGGCGCACAGCCTCGTGGATGCGGCGCGAGCGGTCGGCGTCGGGAAATGCCTTTTCCACTTCGTGGAAGATGGTGCCGACTAGCGGAACGTCCTTTAAGTCGTCGATGGTGAAAAGCCCGGCACGCAGGCCGTCGTCGATATCGTGATTGTTGTAGGCGATGTCATCGGCGACGGCCGCGATCTGCGCTTCCGGGCCGGCATGGGTGTCGAGTTCCAGATCCTGCAGTTCGGCATAGGCGGCGATGGAGCGCGGCAGTTTGTTGTCGAAGCGCCCTTCCCCGATCAGCGGGCCGTTATGCTTGACCACACCTTCGAGCGTTTCCCAGGTCAGGTTGAGGCCGTTCCAGCCGACGTAGCGCGCCTCCATCTCCGTCACCACATGCAGCGACTGGGCGTTGTGGTCGAAGCCGCCGAAGGGCGCCATCACGTCGCGCAGCGCATCCTCGCCGGCATGGCCGAAGGGCGGATGGCCCAGGTCATGGGCGAGCGCCAGGGCCTCACCCAGGTCCTCGTTGAGCTTGAGAAAGCGGCAAACCGAGCGCGCAATCTGCGCCACCTCGAGGCTGTGGGTAAGCCGCGTGCGGAAGAAATCACCCTCGTGGTTTACGAACACCTGTGTCTTGTAGGCGAGCCGGCGGAACGCGGCGGAATGGATGATGCGGTCGCGGTCGCGCTGAAAACAGCCGCGCGTGGCACTTTCCGGCTCAGGATGCAGACGGCCGCGGCTGTCGGCCTCGTGCGTGGCATAAGTAGCGAGGTCGTGCGGGGGCTGCCAAGAGGTCATGGCGGGAAGGTAGCCGCCTGCCCGCGCCCGGGCAATGGCCTTTGCCTCAACGCCGCTTCAAATCGGCCACGGATTGACATGGAGCCGCGCCAGACTACATAAAGGGGTAGGTTTCCTAACGGAGAACTTTCCATGCCCGACGGCACCAACCCGTCCCCAGGTGTGCAGTTGACCGACAGTGCCGCACGGCGCATCGGCGAAATCCGCGCGGCCGAAGGCAATCCCGAGTTGATGCTGCGGCTTGCCGTGCTCGGCGGCGGCTGCTCGGGCTTTCAGTACAAGTTCGAACTGACCGACGCGCTCAACGACGATGACAAGGTTTTCGAGAACGGCGGCACCAAACTGATCGTCGACGAAGTGTCGCTCGGCCTGCTCGACGGCTCGGTCGTCGATTTCAAGGAAGACTTGGGCGGCAGCTTCTTCGCCGTGGAAAATCCGAACGCGTCGGCCAATTGCGGCTGCGGCGCGTCGTTCTCCATCTAACTCCGTCTCAATTCAGTCCAGGGCGGCGATGACCTCTTCGGGTTCGGCGCGCACCCGATAGTCTTCCTCGACATAGGCGTATTTGATCTTGCCGTCGGCGCCGATGACGTAGGTTGCCGCCATCGGCAGCCGGAACGTGTCGTCACCATTGAGTTTCGGCAGGTCGTTGCCGAGACGTGTGAGATACATTTCCTGGATGCGCGGGTCGACGGTGAACACCAGGCCGAAGGCGTCGGCGACCGACAACCCAACGTCGCTCAACACTGGAAATTCGAGCGCGTTCTTCTCCTTTACGGTCATCGACTCGTCCGGCACCATCGGCGAAATCGCCACCAGCGCCGCCCCCATCTCGCGGATGCGCGGCAGTTCGCGCTGATAGGCGCGCAGTTCCAGATTGCAGTAAGGACACCAGCTGCCGCGGTAGAAATTGACGATCACCGGCCCGTCCTTGAGCAGATCGCGGGCGGCGACCGGATTGCCGAGCGCGTCGGGCAGCGTGAAATCGGGTGCGGCGTCTCCAGGCTTGAGCGCCTTCTCGGCGATGCCGGTGGCGACCAGATCGGCAGTCGTCAGGTCGATCATGTCGAGCACGTCGCGGGCGTGAGAACGCTGCTTCTCGGCCTCGAATTCGGCGATTTCGCGGGTCAGTTTCATGGGCCTGGGCTCCGTGGTTTACACCCGGCGTCGATGCCGTGATGATGGGGCGCTGAGAGATTAGAGGCCAATTATGAAAATCGCCACCTGGAACGTGAATTCGATCAAGGCGCGGCTGCCCCGCGTGCTCGAATGGCTGGGCGAGTTCCAGCCGGACGTCGCCTTGCTGCAGGAGATCAAGTGCGTCGACGAGGATTTCCCGGCGCTCGAGATCGGAGATGCCGGCTACAACGTGGCGACCAGCGGCCAGAAGAGCTACAACGGCGTTGCCATCCTCTCGAAACGGCCGATCGAGGTCGAGCGCCGCGCGCTGCCCGGAGACGAAAGCGACGAGCAGGCGCGCTATATCGAGGCCCTAATCGGTGACGTGCGAGTCGCCTCGATCTATCTGCCCAACGGCAATCCGACCCGCGACGACGACGGCAAGGACAGCGACAAATATCGCTACAAGCTCAAGTGGATGGAGCGGCTGCGCGCCCATGCCGGCGAACTGCTGGCGACGGAAGACGCCTTCGTGCTCGGCGGCGACTACAACATCTGTCCGACCGACGGCGACGTCTACGATGCCGCCGCCTTCGCCGACGACGCGCTCTGCCGTCCGGAAAGCCGCAAACGCTTTCGCGCCATCCAGCACCTGGGCCTGACCGATGCATTTCGCACCTTTGACGGGGCGCCCGGCCGCTACAGCTACTGGGACTACAAGGCCGGCGCCTGGCAGAAGGACAACGGCCTGCTGATCGATCATCTCCTGCTCTCGCCCCAAGCCGCGGACCGGCTCAAGGCGGCCGGCATCGACCGCACGCCGCGTGGCAAGGAGAAAGCCTCCGACCACACGCCAGTGTGGTGTGAACTCGGCTGAACGATGGAGTTTCTTCTTGGCTGAAATCGCCTTCATCGGAACCGGACTGATGGGCCAGGGCATGGCCGGACGGTTGCTCTCGGCCGGCCATTCGCTTCGCGTCTACAACCGCACCAGCGCCAAAACCGACACACTTGTCGCCGCCGGTGCCGTGCGGGCCGGGTCGCCAGCGGAGGCCGCTGAGGGTGCCGACGCCGTCTTCGCCATGCTAGCCGACGACGACGCTTCGCGCGAAGTCTGGCTCGAACCGGATGGCGTACTCGCCGGTGGACCCAAGGCGGATGCAATCTGCATCGAATGCTCGACGCTTTCGAAAGCCTGGGTCGACGAATTGGCCAAGGCGGTGATAGCCACCGGACGAGGCTATATCGACTGCCCGGTCACCGGTTATCCGCACATGGCCGCCGACGGCACCATGACGTTGTTCGTCGGCGCAGATCCGGAAGTTTTGGTGCGCGCGCGGCCGCTGTTGGAGCCGCTCTGCAAGGAGATCATGCATTTCGGACAGATCGGCGCCGGCACCGCCTACAAGCTCACCGTCAACCTGATGGGCGCGGTGCAGATCGCCGCCGCCGCCGAGGGTCTGGCCATGGCGGAGCGTGCCGGTCTCGACATCGCGCAGGTCGCGGACGCCATCTGCAAGGGCGCGGCGTCGAGTCCGCAAGTGATCCGGAACGTCAAACTCATGCTTGCCGCCAATTTCGACAAGGACGTCACCTTCACCGGCAAGCTGCGCCTTAAGGACACGCTCTACGGCACGGCATTGGCCAAATCGGTCGGCGCCGAGATCGCATTCGGCGAAGTCGCCGAGGGTATGTTCCGGCGCCTAGTGGCGGACGGTCTCGGCGAGTTGAGCGAAAGCAAGGTGATCGACGTGGTGCGTACCGCGCCGGAGGCAGACCGTTGAGCGGCGCCGGTCAAGTCTAAGAAGGCGGCTGCTTCTGCGGCGCCGTCCGTTACCGCTTCCAGGTGCGGCCCCTGGCAGTCAGCCACTGCCATTGCGCCATGTGCCGGCGCGCCACGGGTGCACCCTTCATCACCTGGATGACGATAACGCCGGAGACCTTCAGTTGGACCAAGGGCGCGCCGGCCGAATAC
>JAYOXJ010000308.1:3301-4337 GCA_038152725.1 Rhodospirillaceae bacterium | reverse complement strand
CCGGCACGAACTGGGTGAACGAGTTGGCGATGGCAATGATCGGCTTGCCGAAATCTTCGTCGGTCATGCCCGTGGCGCGCCACAAGCCGCGCGCGCCGGCCATGTTGCGGCCGTGGGTCGAGGTTTTCGAACGATACTCGGGCATGGGTTCCTCCCAGGCGGATATGTTTTCGAATGAGCGCCGGAGAATAGCCGAGCGGGCGGACCTAGGCCAGCCCCCGGGGCTCATTCTCCGCCGTCGGCATCTGCGGCGGGCGGGTAACGCTCGCCCCACTGCTTGAGGCTCATCATCACCGGCCCGAGCGCCCTGCCACTGGCGGAAAGCAGGTATTCGACCCGCGGCGGATGCTCCGAGTAGATGCGCCGCTCGATGACTCCAGCGCCCTCCAGCTTTTTCAACCGTGCCGACAGCGTGTTCGGCGCGATGCCGCCGAGCGAAATCTCGAAATCGCGAAATCGCCGCGTCTCGTGCAGGAACAGGTCGCGAAGGATCAATAGGGACCACCGCTCGCCGATCACATCGAGCGTTCGCGCCACTGGACAGGCCTGGTCGTAGTCTCTGGTCATCACCGCATTATAGTTGCTGGCTGAACGGAAACCAGTTACTATAATAAATAAAGTTACTTTTTAATTTATAAACATCCGGGGCCCCTGCTAATGCCCCCGATCCAAGTCACCGCGCTGTACGCCGGCATCCTCGCGTTACTTTACGTCCTGCTGGCGGCCGCGGTCATTCGCGGACGCCGCCAATTGGCGATCTCTCTGGGCTCCGGTTCGAACACGCGGTTCGAACGCACCATCCGCGGCCACGGCAATTTTGCCGAATACGTCCCCCTCGCCCTGCTGCTCATGGCCTTCGCCGAGATCAACGGCAATCCGCCGACGGTTATCCATACCCTTGGCGCCGTTCTGCTTGCCGGGCGCCTGCTGCACGCATGGTGCTTCATTTTCACGGCACGGAACCTCAACGCCCGCGTGCTCGGCATGGTGCTTACGCTCGGCACGATCATCTCTGGTGCTCTGTTGGCGCTGAGGG
>JAYOXJ010000308.1:0-3291 GCA_038152725.1 Rhodospirillaceae bacterium | reverse complement strand
AACCGGCGTGGCGAAGACCGCAAGCAGGTTCTTTTCAAAACCGCCATCAAGGTCGGCAGCATCTCGACGCAATGCGAGATCCGTGACATCGGTCCGGGTGGCGTGCGTATCGGCGCCGCCCTGCAGGCGGCACCGCAAACGCCAGTCGTTCTGGTCATCGATCAACTCGGCGAATTCGCCGCCCGCGTCGCCTGGGTGCGGCGCGGCGAGCTTGGCCTCAAGTTCGACGAACCGCCGGAACGCATCTACGTGGCGCTCGAGTTGATCGCCACCTACGGCCAGCGCTGAGCCAAGGGCACCCTCGTCATGGCAAGCGACCTCAAGACCCTCGATCCGCTGTTCGTCCGCGCCCAGTTCCCGGCACCGCTCTGGGAATGGTCGTTCTTCGAAAACGCCGGCGGCGTCTACGTGCCGCGGTCGGTGATCGAACGCATCACCGCCTACATGACCGAATGCCAGGTCCAGCCGGGCAGCAACTTCCCGCTCGCCGCCAAAGCGCAGGAGCGCATGAACGCCGGCCACGCACGCATGGCGGCGATGATCGGCGCCGAGCCCGGCGAGGTGATCATCGGCGCCTCGACATCGATCAACGCCTACGTGCTCGCCAACGCGCTCCGGCCGCTGTGGGACGACGGCGACGAGGTGATCGTCGCCATCCAAAACCACGAGGCCAACTCCGGCCCATGGCGCCGCCTCGCCGCCGGCGGCATCAAGATGCTGGATTGGCCGGTGCATCCGGAGACCGGCATGCTCGATACCGCAGTGCTCTCCAACCTGTTGGGTGAACGCACGCGCTTGGTCGCGTTCCCGCACGTCTCCAACATCCTGGGCGCCATCAACGACGTGCCCGCGATCACCCGCATGGTCCACGCCGCCGGCGCCGAAGTCTGCGTCGACGGGGTCGCCTTCGCGCCGCACCGCGCCGTCGACGTCAAGGCCTGGGACGTCGACTACTACTTATTCAGTTTCTACAAAATCTTCGGGCCGCACATGGGCTGTCTCTACGGCAAGATGGAGAAGCTCGTCGCCGCGGCCAACCAGGGCCACTATTTCTTCGCCGACGACGACACCACGCACAAGCTCAACCCGGCCGGCCCGCAGCACGAGATGATCGCGTCGCTCCAGGGCATCGACGACTATTTCGAGGCGCTCGCCGGCCACCACCTGAAAAGCCCAGCGAACGATCCGCTGTCGCGTCAGCGCAATCTGTTCGACCTGGTCGCGGCGCACGAGGAAAAATTGGCTCGCCGCTTCCTGGATTTCGTCAATTCCCGCGACGACATCCGCCTGCTCGGCCCGGCAGATGCGTCGCTGGCCACGCGCGTCGCCACTTTCTCCTTCACCGTCGAAGGCAGACGCTCCGCCGAAATTCCGCCGCTGACGGCGAAGCACCGGGTCGGTGTCTCAAGCGGGCACTTCTACGCCAAGCGCCTGGTCGAGGCATTGGGCATCGTGGACGCTAACGATGGCGTGGTGCGCGCCTCGATGGCGCAATACAACACCTTGGACGAGGTCGACCGGCTCGTCGAGGCGTTGGACGCGGCGTTGTCGCACTGAGCTGGCCGGCAAAATACGCGAACCACGGAACGGGAGCGAGTAGATGCGCAGGAAAGTCGACGAAATGCTGGCTTTGCGCCAGGGACGTTTCCCGAAAAGCATGCGGAGTTCCGACGACCTCGTTTCATGCATCTAAAATAACGCCGTCTACCCCTACGTCCCCGAAACGCCGCCGATCGATGCCGGCACCAAGATCATCACAATCGGTTCTTGTTTCTCCGCCAACGTTGCCAAGGCGCTCGCGGCGCAGGGGCTCGACGTCACCAACTACGAGATGAGCGAGCGCATCTTCACCACATTCGCACTCAAGGAGTTCCTGGCAGGCGTCATCGACGGCAAGGTCTCGGACGAACTGATCGACGACGTGGCGGAAAATCGCGCCAATATCGCCGCCATCCGCGAACAGTTGAGCGCCGGCGCGACAATCATCTTCACGCTCGGCCTCGCCATGTGCTGGTTCGAAATCGCGACCGGAAAGCTGGTCCACACGGTGCTACCGAAGACGAAGGACGAAACCGACCGCAAGGGTGGCGACAAGTTCATCCGCTCGGCCATGCGCAAGTTCGAAATGCGTCTGACCAGCGTTGAAGACAATGCCGCTAACATCCTGAGCGCCATCGACACCATCAAGGCGCTCAACCCGAAGAACAAGATCGTCCTCACCATCTCGCCGGTACCCCTGCAATACTGCAAGGCGGATCAGCCGGTGCTGACCGCCGACTTCCAGTCCAAGGCGATCCTGCGCCTCGCGGTCACCGAAATCGAGAAGCTCGCGCCGGCAAACGTCTATTACTTCCCGTCGTTTGAAATCGTGCGCGGCGCCGCCGCCCACATGCCGTTCGACCTATGGGGCTCGCCCACCACAGACAGCGATGCCAGGCACATCGATACGCAACTCATCGGGCTGGTGGTCAAGACGTTCATGGCGCATTACACCACGGTCGACAACGGCTAGGCCGGGGACAAGATCAACCGACCGCGGAGCGCGGCTTCTTTTTCTTTTCGAGGAATTTCTCCAGCGCCTCGACCAGTTCCTTCTCTTCCTTTTCCAGCATCCCTTCCAGGCGCTTGATGCGCTTGTTGAGGTTTTCGATGCGGGCAAGGCGGCGGCGGCGCTCCTTGGCCTGGCGGCTGTTGTTCCACTTGCGCGCCCGCCAACCGCCGGCCGCGAGCAGCAGGATCAGCCCGGCGACGGTGCAGACGATGCCAGCGGCCATGTTGCCGACGTTGTGGTAGCTGACCGCCGTACCCCAGAAACCGATGGTCACCATGGCGGACGCGGCCACGAACAACACCCGGCGGGACTGGATTTCATCGTGCTTCTGGCTGTTCTCGGCTTCCGAGACAGCGATGGCGATCTCGGTCTTGGCCATCGCCTGCCACTTCTTGAACGACATGCCCTCGTCGATGGTGCGGCCGTCGCGGATGAACTGCTCGAGGCGCATGATGACGTATTCGGCGCGTTCCTCCGGCGTCGGATTGTCGCCGAGCACGGGCACCTTGAAATCGTCGTTTCCGGCCGTCGTCATGCCAATCCTGCCGTTTGCCGCAAGTCGGAAACCTTAGCACGATTGGGTTAGCAAAGGGTTAGCGCAGTCCGAACAGCTTTTCCGCGTTGCCATGCGCGATCCGATCGGCAACGTCGAGGGGCAACTGGCCGAGCCAACGGCGGTTGGCGTCGTTGATGCCGGAATAAGCACCCCAGCGGTCCGGTTCCCAGGTGTCCGAGCCGAT
>JAYOXJ010000307.1:0-4374 GCA_038152725.1 Rhodospirillaceae bacterium | reverse complement strand
CCCCTCAATGGCGGGAGTTAATCACTACAAGGGTTTTGCAATACATCGATCCTATGTCTCAAGACGATTGTGCTTCTCTCAAAGAATGGACCCAAACCCAAATCAAAAACTGACGAGGTTTTTGAGGAGTGCTTGAGTTGAAGTCGTATTGTTTTGAGTGATGGCCAGGTTCCAATCTGCATTCACGAGAGCATTAATGTAAAGTTCCAATTCTTCCTTCTCATCCCAACTCGTTACAAACAAGCCTCCTGCCAGTGCGAGCTCTTGGATCTCCTTTCTCGTCTCAGTGGTGGTTTTTTCGTGCAGGATACAAAGTGTAGGAATCATGCTCCCATGAAGGGCTGAAATTATCTCTAAGTTGTCCGAGACGATTGCTCCCTGAAGAGCGTTGAACCGTTTTTCATCTTCAAGGTCTGTCCACAATTCAGCAAATATTTCCTCATCTTCCTTACTTGTAAGGTTGCTTTTCAGGCCAACAAGTTTGACATTGTTGTGTGTAGAAAGCGTTCTCGCTATGATTTTTGGGAGTTTTGTAGTAAGCCCATGCGAACCGTAATTTGTAGCGATTAACAATTTATTTGAAATTGAGTGATAGGTTCGGGTTCTTGAGGTGCGCGAAATAATTGTACGCTCAGAATAATTTCGTTGGACTGTTCGAATAAAAGAACTCGAACATTTGTCTAGGATGTGCTGTTCAGTTCGTTCTGAAGTGAACCAAACGGTATCAAGTTCGGGAACAGATTGAATGGCATTCAAGATTCCTCGATATGGGTAAGGGCCATCAAAAATAAAGGAGATTGGTGTGTGTGTTAGAAAAGCTCGGTACACCACATTTTGACAACTTAAATTCCAATTAGATTTTGACGTGACTTCTTTTGATTTTGGATCTGGAATTGTATACAGGATAACCCCCTCTTGGTAAAATCCAGCCAATCCAATGTTGCTTGTGACGATGACAATTTGATTGCCCCGTTTAGAGAGCCAATCCAGCGTAATCGATTTTGCACGGTCACAGGCAGCCATTCCCCCCTCGCTTGCAACGAAGAGCATGAGTACCGATTCATCTGCAGTAAATGGACTCCTGTTTGATTTTTTCCTCATTTTTTCTTCTTTGGCGTACTGGTAAATCATTTGGATAAACAAAAACGGGAAGATGGGAATTCGCCAAGGTTTTCTGAAGAATGTTTGGGTGATTAAGAGGCCTAATCTAAACGAAAAGGTATTTCTGAGTCGAGCAAGCTCACTTCTCAACATCGCTTCATTCAGCGTCTCCGTGATGTCTTTGTCGTTGATGTTATCGCCCCGTTAAATCATAGTATGCTTTGATGGCCTCATCAGGTTTGCCAATCATCTCAATTTTTCCTTGATTGACGACTCCGATTCGATCGCATATATCGGATAAAAGTCCAAAAGAATGTGAAACAATGACTACCGTTCCAGTTTTCTCAACAAGGTCAAGGATTCTTTGTTTGCTTTTTTCTTTAAATTGAGGGTCGCCGACACCCAAAACCTCGTCAATCAGTAAGATATCAGGACAAATGGCACTTGCAACTGCAAGAC
The DNA here is from genome assembly GCA_038152725.1 of Rhodospirillaceae bacterium. Taxonomy (GTDB): domain Bacteria; phylum Pseudomonadota; class Alphaproteobacteria; order Rhodospirillales; family Casp-alpha2; genus TMED8. Next base: position 2,814 of record JAYOXJ010000307.1, on the reverse strand, counting down.
CCAATCGTGCTTTCATCCCCGCTGAGTAGGTACGAATTGGTTGTTCAATAAATTCTCCCAATTCGCTAAATTCAATGATTTCATCCATCAGTTGATTCATTTTTGATTCACTATGTCCCAAAATACTCCCGTACAAAAGGGCATTTTCAACGCCGGTCTGATGTTGAGAGAACCCAGTGCCTAAACCGGCAAGTAGCGATGTAGTACCTTGAATCTTGCAGGTTCCGGAATTGGGAGGATAAATTCCCGCAATAATTCGTAAGATGGTTGATTTTCCAGACCCATTTTTTCCAATCAATCCGAACACTTCACCGGATTGGATCTTCAAATTGACATCCTTTAATGCATGGTAGCCTACCTGTTTTTTTGAAAACAAGCCCTTCAACATAGCAAGAAAACCCCTTGGTTTTGGGAACCAAAGGTTTACCTCTTCAAGTTGGATGACCTCTGTGCTCATAGATACTTCACCGCACCTTGTTCAAATCGTTCGAAAATCCAACTCCCTGTGACCCAGAGAACAACGGCAACACCCATACACAATGCAACCACCTCGATGGGTAATGTTGTAAGTTTGCCTTCCAATCCATGCCTAGCAAGCGTAATGGGGGTGAGCATTGGGTTCAACATTGCAAGTTCTCCAAAACCTCCACGTTCAATTGCCATTTCATAGGTCCACATTACTGGAGACACGAAAAACCCTGCTCGAACAATGAATCGAGTAAGATGTTCGATGTCTCCATAAACACAGTTTAGTGGCGCAAGCATCATCCCCAATCCTATGGCTAATAACCCTGATAAGAACACCGAGAGTGGAACATATAGTAAGAAAAGTGTGAACGGTAAGTCAAAGAAAAAAAGGATTGGAACCAACACAACACAACTCATCAGTGTGATTGTGATGTTTGAGAGAACTGCAGATAAAGGAAAAATTAATCTTGGAAAGTAAACAATGTGGATGGTGTTTTTATTGCGAGTTAACGAGGTGACGGTGGCTTGGAGAGATTTCCCAAAACATCCCCAAATGATAATTCCCACCAACACCCAAACCGAATACAGTTTGTCTGGATTGCCAACCAACATGTAAAACAAAAAAAAGTAAACAACGGTAAGGAGGGCAGGTTCCAAAACCGTCCATCCATACCCGATCATCGCGTTTCTGTATCGTCCACGAACTTCTCTTGTAACCAAATTTCGGATAAGGAATCGATTCTGAATTGCAAGTTGAATAGAGTATACTGGGGAGAGCAGCAATGGTGGCTTCTGGCCAATAGTTTGGAGCCTTGCCAACTGTTCTCCCCCCTCCATATGTGCGCCACGCCGTTTTGGTTAAAGAACTGGCTATTTTATTTGGCCCCATCTGGATAAACCGACTCTTCATCAACTGCCTGCGTTTGCCTTGCTTGTATAGGTGGGGTGTGGGGATTGAACGGGCTTTCTGAACTCACCATTTGCATTGTTGGACTTGGTTATGTCGGTTTACCTACCGCCATCGGGTTCCATGAAGCAGGGTTTGAGGTATGGGGGGTTGACATATCTCAAAAAACGGTAGAACTCATTCTTCAAGGCAACAATCCAACAGGAGATCACGAACTCACTTCTATCATTCCAAAACCAGGCAGTGAGCGGTGGCACATCACCACATCAACTTCCGATGCTGTGTCTCAATCTGACATTGTCATTGTCACTGTCCCAACACCCATTACATTGGATTTGAAGCCAGATCTAAGTTTTGTTGAGGACGCCGGCAGAGCTGTTTTTTCATCTGTTCGCCGAGGGAGTAAAACAATCGTCGTGCTTGAATCAACCGTTTATCCAGGCGTGACAAACCAGATTTGGACACCTTTGCTGAAGGAATTCGGTTTAGAAATTGGAGTGGATGTAGAAATTGCCTACTGCCCCGAACGATTCAATCCTGGAGATCCCTCCCATGGAGTCCGTCGTGTGGCCCGTGTAATTGGATGTTCAAATCCAGAAGTTGGTGCGACCTTGAAACGTATCTACTCCAAATTGACAGTTGGAGATGTGAGGTATGTAGGCCAACTTGAAATTGCAGAGGCGGCCAAAGTTGTGGAAAACATTCAGCGTGACATCAACATTGCACTCGTGAATGAATTGGCTCGAATTTTTCCAGTCATGGGTGTGGATGTTGAGGACGTGCTTACAGCCGCGGCCACGAAGTGGAACTTCCACCGCTACACGCCTGGTGTTGGTGTTGGTGGCCACTGCATCCCCGTCGACCCGTACTACATGATTCAGCGTGCCGCCGATGTTGGTGTTCCCGCCGGCCTCATCACCGCAGCCAGAGCAGTCAATCGGTCCATGCCAAACCACGTCGCTCAAGTGCTTGTGGACATTCTTTGGAAAGCCGGTCTATCGGCCGAAGGCACGAAGGTGCTTTTCCTTGGCTGGTCTTACAAGGCCGAAGTGGGTGACCCTCGTGAGACGCCAGCCGAGCCGCTGGCAGAGGCCTTGCAACATCGCGGCATCGAGGTGGGCGTATTTGACCCACACATTGCTGCTGACCTACTTCCCGAAACCGTGACTCCGATTTCCAACTTGAGTGAAGCTAAAGGGTACCATCTTGCCGTTTTGGTCACAGCGCACAACGCTTGCGTAAACATTGATTGGAATTCACTTGCTGCTATCATGCAGAGGCCAAGGATTTTCGATGGGCGACGTGTTCTTGATTTAGATCGATTGAGTGAAATGGGTTGGGATTGTTATGCCGTAGGTCGCCCGGCGGGGGTGAACCGTTGAAGTATCGGCTATTATGCTTGAAAACCGCTGAATTAATTGAGGATGAATATACACTCC
>JAYOXJ010000306.1:0-4399 GCA_038152725.1 Rhodospirillaceae bacterium | reverse complement strand
TAGCGGCCGAGAACGAGAGGGAACCAAAGATGTTCATCCAGACGGAAAGCACGCCGAACCCGGCGACCCTGAAATTCCTGCCCGGCGTCGCTGTCATGACGCGCGGCACCGCCAATTTCGCCGACGCCAGCGAGGCGGCGGGCTCGCCGCTGGCGCGTTCGCTGTTCAACACCGAAGGTGTGCTCGGCGTCTTCCTCGGCGCCGACTTTATCACCGTCTCCAAGGCGCCGACCAAGGAATGGGACATCATGAAGCCCTTGATCCTGGGCGCCATCATGGAGCATTTCCAGTCCGGCCGCCCGGTCATCGAGACCCAGGACGCGGACGGCGCCGACGCCGGTGAAGAAGGCGGCGTGGTCGGCCAGATCAAGGAACTGATCGAAACCCGCGTGCGCCCGGCGGTGGCGCAGGACGGCGGCGACATCGTGTTCAAGTCGTTCGAGGACGGCATCGTTTATCTGCACATGCAGGGCTCCTGCGCCGGCTGCCCGAGCTCGACCGCGACGCTCAAGCACGGCATCGAGAACATGCTCCGTTATTACGTGCCGGAAGTGCAGGAAGTCCGCGCCGTCGAATAGGGCAAGAAACGGCGGATTTCAGCCAATTTTGCACAGCGGTACGGGTTTGTTCCGCCTGACCGGAAGTCTTATGCCGAATAATCGCTAGATGGATTAAAGGACTGCGTGCTATCCGCAGCCTTCAGCCGACCGGACAACCGGCGGCCAAGCTGAGTGGATGTGCTTTAGAGGGGTTCAACCAGACTTTGGACTGACTGACGGCAAGCCGAATTAAGAAGCTGCCGCAGATTTAGTGAGCCGGCCAAAGGTTCCGTATCGCTCCAACCACGAGAGATCGAACGGACAGAACTTTCCCAGGGATGAGATACGTCACGATGACGGCTTCGCCGTTCATCGGAACAACGACGTGAGCAATCATGGAACCCGAACTTTGCCGGAGTTGAAGTCATGGTAGGACGTTTCGAAAAAGCTATTCCGCTTACCGCCGGGTGCCTCGTCGCCGGCATGATCGGATTGGCGGTGTTCGACCCGCCGAAACCGGATACGGCGCGCCCGACCGCGGTGCTGGCGCCGAAACAGATGCAGCAGATGCACCAGATGGAGGCCGGCTTCGAGACCGCCGCAGGTCCCGATATGGCGATTCCGGTCGGCCTGGTGCGCATCAATGCGCCGGGCGCGGTGATCGAGTCGGTGCTTGGCGCCGTCGATGTCGGCCGCCACGGTTTCGGTACTCGCCCGCGCAGCCTGCACACCACCGACGCGCTCGACGACACTTTCAAGCGCATGGACTACGACCTCGCCGCCATCACCGACCACGGCCGGCCGGTGCCGCGCGTGTTTCTGGCCAGCCTGCCCACCGACTTGAGCGCCGTGCCGGAGCCGGAAAAGCGCAAGGACGTGTTCTTCCGCACCGTGCTGCCGCTGATCCTGCAGGTCAACGAGGAGATCCAGGCCGAACGCCAGCGCCTGTGGCGCCTGCACGAACAGATCAAACGCGGCCACAAGATCGCCGCCGTCGACCGGCTGTGGCTGATCGTCACGGCCGAGCGCTACAAGGTCGAGCGTGGCGATATCGAGGGCCTGCTCAAGCGCATCGACATCGTGCCGCCGTCGCTGGCCCTGGCCCAGGCGGCCGAGGAAAGCGGCTGGGGCACGTCGCGCTTCTCGCGTCTCGGCAACGCCATCTTCGGCGAGTACACTTTCGACGAAGCAGAGGGTCTGCTGCCGATCGCCCGTGCCGAAGGCAAGCGCCACCGCATCCGCGCGTTCAAGAGCCTTTTGTATTCGGTCCGCGCCTACGCCAACAACCTCAACTCGCACCGCGCCTATTCGGCCTTCCGCCAGCGCCGCATGCAGCTCCGGCTGGACGGCGAGCCGGTGAGCGGGCGCAAGCTGGTCGATACGCTTGAACGCTATTCCGAGCGCGGTCAGGGCTACATCAAGAACCTGCGTTCGATCATGGCGGTGAACAAGTTGAGCCGTCTCGACGACGCGCAGCTCAGCCGTGGCAAACGCACCGAGCGCGACGCGCCCGCGATCTAAGTTTCGGCGATTTGCGCGGCCCGTCAGGGTCGGAAGAGTTGGCGCCCGTACCAGCGCCAGCGGCGTTCTGGGCCGGGCATGGTGCAGTTGAGCCGCGTGCGGCCCCTCGGGAATGCCTGATCGGTCCTGACTTCGATGCGGTGCGGCCCGAGCCGCTCAAGGCGCGCGCGGCCGGCGTGCGAGAAAAAGCAGGCAAGCTGTTCGAGCCCACCGATTTCCCTCGACACCGTGAAACCGATCGCCGGCGGATTGGCACCTTCCTTGACGACATGGTCGGTAGGCGTCACATCGGTCACCGGCAATGCCATCGCGTTGAGCGCGAGGCGCAGCCGATCCAGGTCGCCATAGTTCTCGTTCATGGCGAAGCGCGGCAGATAGAAGCGGCTCTCGGTGCTGCCGATGACGCCGGAATGTTGGCCGAAGGCGGCGACGAAACCGGCCTTCTCGATCATCCTCATCTCGCGCGTGCCGGCCTCGCCATAGGGATAGGCGAACAGGCCCGGCCGGTAACCAAGCTCCTTGTCGAAGCGCGCGTTGGCTGCCGAGATCTCTTCGTCGATGCGGGCTGCCTCGACGCCGACCATGTGCAGGTGTGAGACGGTGTGGTGGCCGATGCCGACGCCGGCGGCGCGCATCTCGCGGACATGGTCCCAGGTCATATGCGCCGGCGACGGGCTGTCGAGATGCGCGGTCGAGACGAACACGGTGAACGGCAGCCCGGCCGCCTTGAACTTCGGCCAGGCCAGCGTGTAGACCGACCGGTAGGCGTCGTCGATGGTGATCGCCACGGCGCGTTCGGGCAGCGTCTCGCCGGCGTTCAGCCGGCCGACGATGTCGGCCAGCGCCATCACCTTGTACTTGCCGGAGGTGAGCTCGGCAATGTGGGCGTCGAGCTGCTCGACGGTGACGTTGGTGGCGGCGAATTGGTTCTCGCCGAAACGGTGGTACATGATCACCACCGCCGACGATGCGGCCGCCGCCACCGTCGGTGATAGGACGCCGGTCTGAATCCCGCCCAAGGCCAGGATCGCCAGCAGTGCCCGGGCGGCGCGGGCAGGCATGGATGTTTTTCGCGCGCTCATTACGATGTAAGTTGTACCCCCGCCGGCATTCCGGCTCAACATATCCGGGAGAGAGCCATGAAATCCGCGCTCGGCGCCGAAGCCATCGACCAATTGTTCATGGACGCGCGTACCTACAACGACTGGCGGGACCGTCCGGTCGACACCGTCACGCTGCATCGTTTGTGGGAGATCATGCGCATGGGCCCGACCAGCGCCAACTGCTCGCCGGCGCGCATCGTCTTCGTCGTCTCGCCCGAGGCCAAGGCCAAGCTCAAGCCCTGCCTGATGGCCGGCAATGTGGAGAAGACCATGTCGGCGCCGGTGACGGCGATCGTCGGCCACGACCTCGAATTCCACGAGCACCTGCCGAAGCTGTTTCCGCACGCCGACGCGCGCGCTTGGTTCGTCGGCAACCAGCCTTTGATCGACGCCACGGCGTTCAGGAACGGCACGCTGCAAGGCGCATATCTTATGCTGGCGGCGCGCGCGCTCGGCCTCGACTGCGGGCCGATGTCGGGTTTCGACGCTCCCGCCGTCGAAGCCGCGTTTTTCGCCGGCACCAACGTGCGCGCAAACTTCCTCTGCAACCTCGGCTACGGCGACGACAAGAACATGTTTCCGCGAAGCCCGCGCTTCGCCTTCGATGAAGCTTGTTCCATCGCCTGAGCCGCCGGAAATTTAAGCCCGCCGATGCAGACCGTCCTCGCCATCGATACCTCGACCGCCGCCTGTTCGGCGGCATTGTGGCAGGGTGGCGCCGTCCGCGCGCGCCGCTACGAGGTGCTCGGGCGTGGCCACGCCGAAAACCTGATGGCGATGATCGACGACGTCAACCGCGAGGCCGGCGTGGCGCCCGACGCGCTGACGCTCATCGCCGTCACCACCGGGCCCGGCGCCTTCACCGGCATCCGCCTCGGGCTGGCGACGGCGCGTGGCTTGGCGCTGGCGCTCGGCATTCCCTGCGCCGGCTTCACCACTACGGAAACCATGGCCGCCGCCGTTCGGGCCGAACCCGGCGAGGCGGTCGTCGCGGTGCTCGATTCGAAGCGTGGCGATTTCTACGTCCAGGTCTTCGACGGCGAAGCCAAGGCGCTCTCGGCGGCCGCGGTCGCCTCCGCCGAAGGCCTCGCCGGCATCGTGGCAGCGGCCGTTCCCGCCGGCGCCGGCTGCGTGCTCGCCGGCGACGTACAGGAAGACGCGGCCAAGATCATCGCAAGCGCCGGGTTCAGGGTGCGCCCCTCCGAGGTCGTGACCCCGGATGCCGGCGTCCTCGCC
>JAYOXJ010000305.1:0-4408 GCA_038152725.1 Rhodospirillaceae bacterium | reverse complement strand
CAAAATGATCGAGAAAGACAGGGGCGACACCGATGCCGGAGACGACGACGTTGATGACGACAGCGACGACGAGGAAAAGGATTCGGGCGCTGAAGCGGATGCCGCCGGCAAGAAGCCCGAGGGTGAACCCACCCAGGCGCCTTGATCGCCGCCGCCGCTCTACCAAAGCCCGGCCTTGGGCCCTATACGCCCGCCGGCGCCGCCGGCCGGCGCCGACGCCCCAAAACCCCGACAGGACACGCCGCCCGCCATGTTCGATATCAGATGGATTCGTGAAAACCCTGACGCTTTCGATGCCGCGCTGACGCGCCGGCCCGGACAATCGCCGATGGCCGAGGCGCTGGTCGCGCTCGATGCTAAGCGGCGTGCCGCGCAGACCCGCGCCCAGGAAATCCAGACCGAGCGCAACGCCCTTTCGAAACAGATCGGTGCCGCGAAGGCGCGCGGCGAGGACGCAGCACCCATCCTGGCCAAGGTTGCCGCCAGCAAGGATGCCGAGACCGCCGCAGAAGCCGAGGCGCAGGCCGCGGCCGCCGAACTCAGCGAAGTGCTCGCCGGCCTTCCGAACCTGCCACTCGACGATGTGCCGGACGGCGACGGCGAGGACGACAACGTCGAAGTTCGGCGTTGGGGCACGCCGCGGCAGTTCGATTTCTCGCCGAAGGACCACGCCGATCTCGGCGAGGGGCTCGGCATGATGGATTTCGAGACGGCCGCGAAGCTCTCCGGCGCCCGTTTCGTCGTGCTCACCGGCGGGCTCGCACGCATGGAGCGTGCGCTCGCCAACCTGATGCTCAACGTGCACACGCGCGACAACGGCTACACCGAGGTCAATCCGCCGGCGATGGTCAACGACGATACCATGTACGGTACCGGACAGTTGCCCAAGTTCGGTGCCGATCTGTTCAAGACCGACACCGGTCACTGGCTGATCCCGACCGCCGAGGTGCCGCTGACCAACCTTGTCGCTGGACAGATCGTCGAGGCCGACACGCTGCCGCGGCGCTACACCGCGATGACCTGGTGCTTCCGCTCTGAGGCGGGCTCGGCTGGCAAGGATACGCGCGGCATGATCCGCCAGCACCAGTTCACCAAGGTCGAGATGGTTTCGGTGACGACGCCGGAAGCGTCGCTGGACGAACTCGAGCGCATGACCCGCTGTGCCGAGAATATCCTGGAGCGCCTTGAGTTGCCGTACCGCACTATCGCGCTCTGTACCGGCGACATGGGCTTCGGCGCGCGCAAGACCTACGACATCGAGGTTTGGCTGCCGGCGCAGGACTGCTACCGTGAGATTTCCAGCTGCTCGGTCTGTGGCGATTTCCAGGCGCGGCGAATGAATGCGCGTTACCGCGTCGAGAGGGGCGGCAAGGACGTGCGTTTCGTACACACGCTTAACGGTTCGGGGCTCGCCGTCGGACGCACCATGATCGCCATTCTGGAAAACTACCAGCAGGCCGACGGTTCCGTCGTCATCCCCAAGGCGCTGCGTCACTTCATGGGCGGTCTCGAGGTGCTGGAGCCGAAATGAACCTCTCCAAATCGCGCGTTCTCATCGCCAACGACGACGGCATCAACGCGCCGGGCCTGAAGATTCTGGAACGCGCTGCCAAGGCATTGTTCAAGGAAGTCTGGGTGGTCGCACCCGAAACCGAACAGAGCGCCACGTCGCATTCGCTGACGTTGCGCAGGCCGCTCCGCATTCGCCGCATTTCGGCAAGGCGTTTCGCCATCGACGGCACGCCGACCGACTGCGTGTTGCTGGGCGTGCGCCAGATCATGCGCGACAATCCGCCGGACATCGTTCTCTCCGGCGTCAATCGCGGCGGCAATCTGGGCGAGGATATCACCTATTCGGGCACCGTCGCGGCGGCCATGGAGGGAACGCTGCTCGGCATTCCGTCGGTCGCGCTCAGCCAGCACTACCAGGACCGCCAGCAGGTGCCGTGGAAGACGGCCGAGGTGTGGACCGCGAAAGTACTCGAGGTCTTGGCCAAGACGTCGTGGCCGTCCGGCATCCTGATGAACGTCAACTTTCCCGATGCCCCCGCGCAGGACGTCACCGGCATCGAAGTTGCGTGCCAGGGTCGGCGCAAGATCGGTGGCGAAATACAGCCGGGCAGGGATCCGCGTGGCGACGCCTATTTCTGGATCGGTGCGCAGCGCGACGAGGAGAAGTTCCGCCCCGGTACGGATCTGGAAGCGGTCGAGCGCGGTGCCGTCGCGGTGACGCCGTTGACCATGGACCTCACCCACGCGGCGACGCTTAAAAAGCTGAAGGGGGCGATCGGGTGAGCCCGAACGCGCGCATGGGGCGTTTGATCCTGGAACTGCGCCAGGGCGGCGTCACAGACGCGCGAGTGTTGAGTGCCATCGAGAAACTGCCGCGCAGCATCTTTCTTGCCGGCCCGTTCAAGGACCGCTGGGACGAGAACGTGGCGCTGCCGATCGGCTATCATCAGACCGTAAGCCAACCGCTGATCGTCGGGCTGATGACCCAGGCACTCGAAGTCACCGATCGTCACAAGGTGCTCGAGATCGGCACTGGTTCGGGCTACCAGGCGGCCGTGTTGTCGCCTTTGAGCCGCCGCCTCTATTCCATCGAGCGTCATTCGGCGTTGCTTCGTGAAGCACTGCAGCGTTTCGACGAATTGAAACTGCGAAACGTCACGGCAATTTGCGGCGACGGCGCCGCCGGCTGGCCCAATCAGTCGCCGTTCGACCGTATTTTGGTCGCAGCCGCCGCGCCTGACGTGCCGCCGGTGCTGTTCGACCAACTTGCCATCGGTGGCATCATGGTCGTGCCGATCGGCCTCGACGAGAACGACCAGCGCCTCACTAAGGTGACCAGGACCGAGGACGGCGCAGAGACCGAGGACCTCGGTCCGACCCGGTTTGTACCATTCGTCGATGGCACCGCGTGAATGGTCCACATGCGACATTCCAGAGGACGCCATTGCGACAGACTCCGGCGTAGACGATAATCCGCGCATGATCGGCCGCATGCGAAATCACGCCGCTTCCGTCCTGATGTTGTGTTTAACGCTCGCGGGCTGCGGCTACGCTGAGTGGCCGCCGCGGTCGCGCGGGCCTGTCGACGTGAACCGCGCGCCGGCGCCGCAGACGCGCCAAGAGCCCGTGGCGGTACAGGAAACCGCGCCACAAATCCCCAGCTCATTTCGCAATGCAACAGCGGTCATCGTCGGCGACGGCGACACCGTTTACGCGCTAAGCCGGCGCCATGGCGTGTCGACGCGCGCGATCATAGATGCCAACGAGCTTGCGCCTCCATTCCATTTGATCGTCGGTCAGCGCATCGTGCTGCCGCGCTATCCCGAATATCAGGTGGCGAGGGGCGACACGCTGACGGCGATTGCGACGCGATACGATGTCGGTATTTACGAGATGGCACGCCTGAACGATCTCGAACCGCCGTACAAAATTTTCGTCGGACAGAAATTGCGTCTTCCCAAAGCCGATGAAAAAACGAATCAGACGGCAACGTCGACCTCCAAACCGCCGCCGAATCGCACCGCGAATCGGGACGTCGATTCGCGCACAAAAACCGAAACAACGGTCAAGCACGCGCCCTCCGTTGCATCTTCCACGCCGACGAGTCCACCGCCTTCGCCACCGCGTCAAGTCGCATTACGGAGCGTGCCGGCACCTCCGCCGATCACCGGCGAAGGCTTTCTCTGGCCGGTCAAGGGACCGATACTTTCGAGCTTCGGCGCGAAGGCGAAAGGCTTCCATAACGACGGCATCAACATCGCCGCAAAACGCGGCACACCGGTCCGCGCGGCGGAGAATGGAGTCGTCGTATATGCCGGTAACGAGTTGCGGGGCTTTGGAAATTTGCTTCTCGTCAAACACACAGACGGATGGGTTACGGCATACGCGCACGCCGAAAAACTGCTCGTCGCGCGCGGCGATCGCGTCAACAAGGGACAGCGGATCGCGACGGTCGGTGCGACCGGAAACGTCACTCGACCGCAGTTGCATTTCGAGATCCGGAGAGGCAAACGCGCGCTTGATCCACGCAAACATCTTCGTCGTGCTTAATCTTCGGTGTTAAAAAAAAATTTAGACTTTGCACGACAAATATTTGCTCGCGCGTGGATTTCAGGTACTTATTTTTCACGGGGGGTAATACCCCGACGCGCGCGAGCATCGGATAAAGGAAGAGAATATCATGGCGACCAAACCTAAAGCTAAGAAGACCACTGCGAAGAAGAAGCCTGCGGCGAAGAAGAAGCCCGCCGCGAAGAAGGCTGCTGCGAAGAAGCCTGCGGCGAAGAAGAAGCCGGCTGCGAAGAAGAAGCCGGCTGCGAAGAAGAAGCCCGCTGCGAAGAAGAAGCCCGCAGCGAAGAAGAAGCCCGCAGCGAAGAAGAAGTAATTAGGCTATTTG
>JAYOXJ010000304.1:0-4430 GCA_038152725.1 Rhodospirillaceae bacterium | reverse complement strand
GTGTCGCCGGATCGAGCGTCGCGATCATCTCCAAGTCTGCGATCGGTTCCGTGTCCCAGGTTGATGGTGAAGGGGGCGTTGAATCAGGTATGGACATGGGTTCATTTCGGAAGCGTTATGACTTTCGATACTATTAACCATGTAGACCTGCCCGAAAGTGATGGCCATCACACCGAGCGGAAGGGGCCGAATTTCATGGATTGCGCCACCGGAGACCATGCTGCCTGTTTTAGCGCCAGCTGGCCGATCCGGTGACGCCGACCGGTCGGGCAATAAGCGCATTGAAAGAATGCGATATCGACGGAGGAACGGTGCTTCGCTCGCTCTTGGGATTAATCGCGCCGTCGCTGGCCCGGCGTAGACGCCGGCCGAAACGCCGCGAACAGCTGGCGCAGCGCGTCTCTTCCAGCAATTTCACACCGTCCGGCGGTGAGGGGTCGAGCGGCCCCAAGGTCCTGGTCGCCAACCTGGTCGGCGACCGCGGCGGCGCCGTCACCGACCAGTTGAGCGCCGTGCTCGACCGCTGCGATATCCTGCAAATCTACCGTGCCAACAAGGAACTCCGGCCGTCCAAGGATACCAACGTCGTGCGCCGGCTGCTCGCCGCGAACGACGAGGGGCGCGGCTGGCTCACCGCCCAGGGCGTCGACATTCTGGTATGGGGCGAATGCGAGGGCGAGAACATCGTGCTCCGCTTCGTGCTGGCACAGCCCTGCGCCGATGGATTGCCGGGCGCCTTCGGCCTCGGCGACACGCTGGAACTGCCGCTCGCACAGATGGCGGCGCTTGAGCCGGCCGTCCACACCACCGTGCTGGCCGCCGTCGGGCCCACCTTCAACGGCATGAAATCGCGCTTGGCCGAGGTACTCGGCCAGACCATGCAGGGTGCCCGCGATCTTGCCCAGGCGCAGCCAGACGGCGTCAATGAGGCGCAGCACGCCACAATCCTGACCGCGCTGGGCAGCGCCTTCGCCACCCAATACCGGTTGACCAAGAACACCAAGAACCTGGAAAGCGCCATTGCCGTCTACAAGAACGCGGTGGCCAGGCTCAAACCCGAGCGCAACGCCGACATCTGGGCGGTGGCCCAGGGCTACCTGGCGACCGCCATGAAGGCGCGCGGCACCATCGAGTAGAACGACGACGCACTCAAGGAAGCCGCCGTCGCCTACCAGAAGATCACCGAGACACTCGGCCGCGACACTCATCCCTTCGACTGGGCGCTGGCGCACATCAACCACGGCCTGGTGCTCTACCGGCTTTCCATGCGCACCGGACGCGCCGCCTACCTGCAGGAGGCCGGCAAGGCCTTCGAGGAGGCGCTCACGGTATACACCAAGGAAGCCATGCCGGCGCGTTGGGCCGAGGTGATGAACCAGTACGGCGTCAACCTGCTGGCACTCGGTGAACAGGTTACCGGCAACACCACGCTGGAGATGGCGGTGAAGAAGTTCCGCAAGGTGCTGGAGGTGCGCAAACGCGAACGCGCGCCGCAGCTTTGGGCGCAGACCGCCAACAACCTGGGTGCGGCGTGTTTCTCCCTGGCCAAGCGCAACGCCGAGGTGGCGCTTCTGCGCGAAGCCATGGGCTGCTTCGAGGGCGCGGCGGAAGTCTACGAACAGTCCGGCGCGCGCCAGCGTGCTGAGGTGATCAAGTCGAACCTGCAGCGCGTGCAGCGGCTGCTCACCGCGCGAGCCAGCTGACTTTCGGCTTAGCTCAAAAAAACGGCGGGGCTTTCGCCCCGCCGCCGTTGTTTTCGTTCGTAACCGATCAGCGGTTCTGGCGGTTCTCGATCAGGTCGTTGACCACCGCCGGCTCGGCCAGCGTCGAGGTATCGCCCAGGTTGGAGTAGTCGTTCTCGGCGATCTTGCGCAGGATGCGGCGCATGATCTTGCCGGACCGCGTCTTCGGCAGACCCGGCGACCACTGCAGCCAGTCGGGGCTGGCGATCGGGCCGATCTCTTTCCGGACCCAGTTGACGAGCTCTTTCTTGAGCGCGTCGGAGGGCTCGTGGCCGGCGGTCAGCGTGACGTAGGCGTAGATGCCCTGGCCCTTGATGTCGTGTGGCGCGCCGACCACGGCGGCCTCGGCGACGGCCTCGTGGGCGACCAGCGCGGATTCGACTTCGGCCGTGCCCATGCGGTGGCCCGACACGTTGATGACGTCGTCAACGCGGCCGGTGATCCAGTAGTAGCCGTCGGCGTCGCGGCGGCAGCCGTCACCGGTGAAGTAGAGCCCGGGATAGGCCGAGAAATAGGTCTCGATGAAGCGCTCGTGGTCGCCGTAGACGGTGCGCATCTGTCCCGGCCACGAAGTCGAGATGCAGAGGTTGCCGTCGGCGGCGCCTTGGATTTCCTTGCCTTCGGCGTCGACCAGGAGCGGCGTGATGCCGAAGAACGGCCGTGTCGCCGAGCCGGGTTTAAGCGGTGTCGCGCCCGGCAGCGGCGTGATCAGGATGCCGCCGGTTTCGGTCTGCCACCAGGTATCGACGATCGGGCAACGCTCCTCGCCGACGACGTGATGGTACCAGTTCCAGGCTTCCGGGTTGATCGGCTCGCCGACCGTGCCAAGCAGGCGCACGGTCTTGCGGCTGGTCTTCTTGACGAAGTCGTCGCCCGCACCCATCAGCGCGCGGATCGCGGTCGGCGCGGTATAGAAGATGTTGACCTTGTGCTTGTCGCAGACCTGCCAGAAACGCGACGCGTCCGGATAGTTGGGGATGCCCTCGAACATCACCGTGGTGGCGCCGTTGGCGAGCGGACCGTAGACGATGTAGCTGTGGCCGGTGACCCAGCCGACGTCGGCGGTGCACCAGTAGATATCGCCGTCGTGGTAGTCGAAGACGTACTGGTGGGTCATCGAGGTGTAGACCATGTAGCCGCCGGTGTTGTGCTGCACACCCTTCGGCTTGCCGGTCGAACCCGAGGTATAGAGGATGAAGAGCGGGTCTTCGGCGCTCATGACCTCCGGCTCGCAATTGGGATCGGCGGCCTTGGTCGCCTCGTGGTACCAGACGTCGACCTTGTCGTTCCAGTCGATCTGGCCGCCGGTGCGCTTGACCACGAACACCGTGTGCACGCTGTCGCAGGACTTCAGCGCCTTGTCGGTGTTGGCCTTGAGCGGCACCTTGCGCGAACCGCGCAGGCCTTCGTCGGCGGTAATCACGGCCGCGCATTTCGAATCGTCGATACGCTGCGCCAGCGCGTCCGGCGAGAAGCCACCGAACACCACCGAATGGATGGCGCCGATGCGCGCGCAGGCGAGCATGGCATAGGCCGCTTCCGGCACCATCGGCATGTAGATGCAGACCCGGTCGCCCTTCTTGACGCCGCGCGCCTTCATGGCGCTGGCGAGACGGCAGACCTCTTCGTGCAGCTGTTTGTAGGTGATCTTTTTGTCGACCGACGGATCGTCGCCTTCCCAGATGATGGCGACCTGGTCGCCGCGCTTCTCGAGATGGCGGTCGATGCAGTTGTAGGACGCGTTCAGCGTGCCGTCCTCGTACCACTTGATCGAGACGTTCGGCTTCTTGAAGCTGACGTTCTTGACCTTGGTGTAGTCCTTGAACCAGGTGATGCGCTTGCCGTGTTCGCCCCAGAACCCTTCCGGATCCTCCACCGAGCGCTTGTACATTTCTTCGTATTGCTTGGCGTTGCAAAGCGACTTGGCGGCGAACGCCTCCGGCACCGGATAGACGTGAACTTCGCTCATTTCGGTATCTCTCCCCGTTTGTTTTGGCGAGAGCGCGCCGGCACCTCCCTGCAGAACTCGTGCGCTCCCGAAGCCCTGATCTGCTTGCCTGGGATTATGGCAAACCAGCAGGGAATCTCAAGGCGGAAGGGGAACTCAGGCGTTCCGCTCGGGGATCGTGACGAAGATGTCGCCGCCGTCGAGGTCGTGCGACAGCGGGATCAAATGCGCGCCGGCGCAGGGGCCCGAGACGCAGTAGCCGTCGTCGATGCGAAACAGCGCGCCATGAGTCGAGCAGATGATGTGGCTGCGTTCGACGTTGAGGAACTGGCCGGCGCGGATGTCGAGCGGCGCGCCGACATGCGGACAGGAGTTGACGTAGACGAAGACCTTGCCGGCGCGGCGGATCACCATGGCGCCGAAGCGGCCGCGCCCGCTCTCGACCAGGAAGCCGTTGGTGCCGTCTTCCGGGACTTCGTCCAGCTTGCAGAGGCGGAGCCGCTCGCTCATGCGCCGCCGCTTGCCCCGGCGCCGCGCAGCGGGTCGTCGCTGCCGGTCGGGCGCGCCAGCAGCCGGGCGACGCGCTCGTCGATGTCGGCGCCGTGGTTGACGATGGCATCGACGGCCGCCGAGATCGGCATGTCGATGCCGAGGCGTCCGGCCAGCGCGGCGACGGCGGCGGCGGTATCGACGCCCTCGGCGACCGAGCGCCGCTGGCCGAGCACCTGATCCAGGGCTGT
>JAYOXJ010000303.1:2881-4430 GCA_038152725.1 Rhodospirillaceae bacterium | reverse complement strand
GCTGGGTGATCTTGGTGAAGTTGCCGCTCGGATTTGGGCTCGGCAGCAGCGCGAAGGCACTTGTCGCGGTGTTGCCGATGCGCTCGACCTGGCCCTTGAAGGTCTCGTCCGGATAGGCATCGACGCCGACCGCCACGTCCTGCCCAACCTTGAGCCGGCGCACGTGCGTCTCTTTGACGTTGGCCTCGATCCAGATCTTGCTGGGGTCGTGCACCAGCATCAGGCGCTGGCCCGGCGTCACATATTCGCCGGCCTCGACGAATGTCCGGTCGACGATACCCTGGATCGGGCTCTTGATGGTGCGGTCCTCGAGATCGAGTTCCTGGCGGCGGATCTTGGCGCCGATTTCCGCTTCGCGCTTGCTCAGTACGGCGAGCGCGCCGGCAAAGACGTCTAGCCGAGCTCGCTCCGCTTCGGCCTCCTGCACCTTGGCCTCGGCACGTTCCAGGTTGGCGAGCGCGATCGAATGTTCGCGTTCGATACGCTGCAACTGGGTTTCCGACTGGTCGAGCTGACGACGGGACGCAACCTTCTGCTCGAACAGCTGACGGGTGCGTTCGAGGTCGCGCTTGGCGAGATCGAGCTGAGGCTTCAGGCTCGAAACCGTCACCTTGGCGGCGTCCAGTTCCGAGCGGACCGAGAGCAGGTGACTGTCGGTTTGCCGGCGCACCAATTCCTGCTCTGCCTTGAGCCTCACTTTCTCGGCACCGACGGCCTCGAGTTGTGCCGTCATTTCGTCCAGCACGATGCGGGCCTCGCGCGCGTCGATGGCGACCAGTATGGTGTTGGGCCGCACGGTCATTCCCTCGCCGGCCGGCACATCGGCTACCCAGCCCGCGACCCGGCTCGAGATCGTGATCATGTCGGCCTGGATGCGGGCATCCTCTTCGTGCAGGAAGTTGAGCCGCTCGTTGAATTCGCGATAGCCGAAGATGCCGCCGACCAGCAGAACCAGCGCGAGCACGATCAACCCGGCCGGGGGTCGACGGCGCTGACTTTCGGTAGGCGCGACGGCGGTCTTGCCCGCGGCCGGTTCCGCATCGCGGGAACCGGGTGTTTCCGATCTCGGCATTTCAGGCATCCTCCCGCGGGATCAGCTCCGATTGCCGGCCCCGCTCCTGGATATTCTCCACCCGCCGATGGTCGATTGCAATGCGTCTGAAATCTAGCTGCCCAAAGTGTCGCGCAGACGGTGCGCACGTTGCAGGTTTTTGCCGACAACGCCGATGGCCACCGTCTGGCGGCGTTCCTCGTAGACGGCGAGCGCGGCGTCGAAATGACCGATCGCCTCGTTCAACCGGGCACGGTCGCTGGTCCGCTTAGCGAGCGCGAACACCGCAGAACCGAGCGCATTCGAGGCTTGCGCCCATTGCAGCGGATTGGTGCGGCGGTCGGTGTCATCCGCCACCGCCTTCAGTACTTCCACCGCGCCCTCCAGGTCCTTGGCGCCCAGGTCGATGCTGCCGGCGGTGAGCAGCGCCGCGCCTTTCATGTTCTTCGCCTCGTGCCACCGTCGACGGTCCTTCTCCTTGGTGAACACCTGCAAGGC
>JAYOXJ010000303.1:0-2871 GCA_038152725.1 Rhodospirillaceae bacterium | reverse complement strand
CAGTCTCCGATCACGAGTTGCTTTCGGCCACGCGACAGGAACGTGCTGCCGAGACCGAGGCAGGCGAGACCGGTCTCACGTGGATAGGCGTTGGGGTCGAGAGTGCGAGTGACGGCCTCGAAAGCATCGACGGCATCTTCGTACATGTCCTGGTCGTCTTTCATGGCGGCCAGTTCCTGTAATGCCAAGCCGAGCCGAATCTTGAGCTCGGCCATGACCACCGGCGTGACCTCCTTGGGTCCCTCGCGGTTGGCCTTTTCGAAAGCGGTAACGGCGGCGGTGAGCCCCGCCGGCTTTTCCTGCAGCCGCCAAAGGCAGGCGGCGGCGACGCCAAGCCAAGTATAGATGGCGCCGACCTGCGATGAATCGGTGCCGTCGGGTAGTTTCTCCAGGAGCTTGAGCGCGCGCTAGGCGGCACCGCCCAAATGCGGTGCCAAATCGCGTCGTTGCTCGGGCTTGCCCGGCAGCGCCGCTGCCAGAACGCCGGCATAGAACAGGTTTGCGAGTTCGGCACCGAAATTAAGCGGCATCAGGAACGCGTCGCCGATACCGACGGCGTCGGGCCTGCCCTCGGCCGGCGGCACCGCGCCGATAATGCGCAGCCTGAGGCCGGCGCGCGTCGCGCCGCCATGGACCAAAAGGTCCGCGTCAGCTGTTTCCAGGAACGCACGCACATCGGCATGGAATTGGGCGAGCTTGGCGCCGGTTGGGTTATCACCGGGTGGCTCAAACGGCGCGGCAATCATCTCGACATCGAGGGCGCGTGCTGTCTTGAGCGTATCGGCGACGCGCCGGGTGTAGGCCTGGTCGCGATCGTTCTTCAATTCCGCCACCAGCACCTTGATGGGCGCCTGTTCGGTCGGCGCCATATCTGTCGGCGCGGGTTCGCCTTCGGTCGGCGCCTCGCCCTCGGCCTGCTTTTTTCTAGCAGCCAGGGCAGCAGGCAGGTTGGCGGTCAGCGAAGCGGACGCGGCAGCGGGTTCCGGTTCGGGCTCGTCAGCTTCGGGCGGCGGGTCGGCGCGCGGCACGCGCAACGGCCCGAGAAACATCTCGATCAACTTCGTCAATCAAGACATGAGATCGTGCGGCTCCCCTCTAGCCCCATCCGCTCACATGAAAATTTGGAAGCCGCGCCACGCTTCGTCAAGCAATCCGCGTGAGATCGCCCGGCACCTTGGTTGGCCGCCGCCGACCGCTACTTGCTGAGTTGATAGAGGCCGCGTGCGATCTCGCCCTCGAGCGGGAACGACAGCATGCCCATGACCGAATAGCCGAGCAGCCAAGGCATGGCGTAGAAGCGTACCAGAAAGAAGAACCAGGCGACGAACAGCGGTACCATGATCGGCACCAGGAAGCCCGGCGTGATCGGCCGAAACACCCGGATCACCGGATCGGTCATCTTGACGAAGATACGCATGAAGAAGAACGACGAGTCTTCGGGCAGGAAGATGTTCATGGCCGAGCGGCCGATCAGCGTCCACATCACCATGCCGAGGATGTAATCGATAACGATCACCCAGAGCGGCAGGAAATTAAGTGACTCCTCCATGGGATCGGCCTTCTCTCAATCAGCGAACGGACGGTTCTTATGGCAGCGCAGGCGCGATAAATCAATCGACGCGAATGAAAGCCGCTGAAAAGAAAAGGGGGCGGAAATTTCCGCCCCCTTCCACGTTTTATCGCAAACTCGGTTCAGTGGTCCTGAGAGAGAATGGTCTCTCCGGTCGGAACCCGAACTTCGTCCACCATGTCCTGGATTTCCTTGCTCGGCGCCGGCGTCATCAGCGACACCACCACCATGGCAACAAGGCTGGCCGCGGCACCGATGATGCCGAAGCGGAGATGGTCGATGCCCATCCACGGCTCCATGCCGCCCCAACGCACCGCATAGAGGTACGCTGTGCCGGTGCCGAAGCCGACGACCATGCCGGCAATGGCACCGGGTGCGTTGGCACGTTTCCACCACACACCCAGGACCAGCGGGAAGAACAGGCCGGACATGGCGAAGTCGAACGCCCATGCCACGGCACCGAGAATTCCCGTCAACCTGAGGCTGGCGATGAACGCACCGGCCGCGCCGATGATGATCAGCAGGACACGAGCGACGATCAAGCGGTGCTTGGTATCGGCGTTCGGGTCGATCATCTTGTAGTACAGGTCATGGCTCAACGCGTTGGCGATGGCGAGCAGCAAGCCGTCCGCCGTCGACATGGCAGCGGCCATACCACCGGCCGCGACCAGACCGGAAATCACGTACGGCAGGCCGGCGATTTCCGGCGTTGCCAACACGACGATGTCCGCACGCATGAAGAACTCGTTGAGCTGCAGGATGCCATCCTTGTTGAAGTCCTGGATGTACAGCATCTTCACACCCATCCAGTTCTTCACCCAGGCCAGTTCCGACACGGCAGCGTAAGACTAGCCGATAATGGCCGTCGGCAGGTTCGGGTCGATCAGCTGAAGCTTGGTCAGCGTCGCCAGAGCCGGCGCGGTGAAGTAAAGGAGGAAGATGAAGAACAGCGAGTACGCCACCGACTTCCGCGCCTCACGCACGCTCGGCGTGGTGAAGTAGCGCATCAGGATGTGCGGCAACGAGGCCGTGCCCATCATCATACAGGCAGCCAGGGTCACGAACTTCCAACTGTCCATGCCGCCCTGTGGATCGAAGTGCGGTGTTTTCAGCGTTGCGACGCCGCCGAACGGCGCCTTGCCGGCCGCAGCAGCCCCTAGCCCTATGACATTCTCCAATTCTTGGATCCGATGCACCGCGTCGCCGTACGAGAAGTGCGGGATGATGCCGAAGCCCTGCTTGTTGGACATCCAGATAACCGGGATCAGGTAGGCGATGATTAGCACGATGTACTGCGCCAC
>JAYOXJ010000302.1:0-4432 GCA_038152725.1 Rhodospirillaceae bacterium | reverse complement strand
ACCCGGCGCCTTGATGGCGCGGACCACGCCGCCGCCGTCGACGATCTTGGCGAACAGGCCAAAGCCGCCCTTGCGGTAATGCTCGGTGACGTCGCGGATGATCAGCGGGTTGCGCAGGTCCGGCTTGTCGGAGCCGTACTTCATCATGGCATCGGCATAGGCGATGCGCGGGAACGGTGGCTTGGTCACGGTGCGGTCACCGCCGAATTCCTCGAACACACCGGCGAGTACCGGCTCGATGGCGTTGAAGACATCATCCTGCGTGACGAACGCCATCTCGAAGTCGAGCTGGTAGAACTCGCCCGGCGAGCGGTCGGCGCGCGCGTCCTCGTCGCGGAAGCACGGCGCGATCTGGAAGTATTTGTCGAAGCCGGACACCATGAGCAACTGCTTGAACTGCTGCGGCGCCTGCGGCAGCGCGTAGAACTTGCCGGGATGCTGGCGGCTCGGCACCAGGTAATCACGGGCACCCTCCGGCGACGACGCGGTCAGGATCGGGGTTTGGATTTCCATGAACCCGCGATCGACCATGCGCCGGCGGATCGACGAAATCACGTTGGAGCGCAGCCGGATGTTCTTGTGCAGTTGCTCGCGGCGGAGATCGAGGAAGCGGTAGCGCAAGCGCACGTCCTCGCCGAACTCCTGGTCGCCGGCGACCAGCATGGGCAGCACTTCGGCCGCGCTCTCGACGTTGACCGCGTCCATCCGCACCTCGACCTCGCCGGTCGAGATGTTCGGGTTCACGGTCTCCTCGGAGCGCTTGACGACGCGGCCGGTGACGGTGATGACGCTTTCGACGCGCGCGCCCTCGACCACCGAAAAGAGCGGGCTGGAGACGTCGATGACGCATTGCGTGAGGCCGAAGTCGTCACGCAGATCGACGAACACTAGGTTGCCGTGGTCGCGCTTGGAATGAATCCAGCCGGAAAGCCGGACGGTCGAGCCGACGTGGCCGGCGCCGAGTTCGCCGCAGGTATGGCTTCGGAAAGGATGCAGTTCGTCGCTCACGGATCGGGTCCTCGGCTTGGTTGGGGGATGGCCGACGCGCTTTATCCCCTTGCCGGCCTGGATTCTCAACACTTTTTCGTATCCGGCGGCTCCCGTCGTGAAGCAGCCTTCACCTCCGTCCTCGCCAACGCTATGATGGCCGGAACAATGGCCAACCGGGGAGGAACGGCAATGAAAGCGGTGGTGTTTCACGGCGACAGGAAGCTCGAACTGATGGATTTCCCGGACCCCACGCCGGGCCCGGGCGAAGCCGTCATCGAAATCAAGGCTTCCGGCATGTGCGGCAGCGACCTCAAATACTACCGCGCCGTCGGCGGTGCCGCCGCCATGGGGCTCGGCGATCTCGACGGTCCGATCATCGCCGGCCACGAGCCCTGCGGTGTCGTCGCCGAGGTCGGCCCGGGCGTCGATCCGGCGCTGGCCAAGGTCGGCGACCGCGTCATGGACCACCACTACGGCGGCTGCGGCGTCTGCAAGCACTGCCGCGAGGGCTGGACTCAGATGTGCCTCGACGGCATGACCGTCTACGGCGCCACCGGCCACGGCGCGCATGCAAAATACATGCTGGTGCCGGCGCACACGCTGGTGAAGCTGCCCGATAGTCTATCCTTCAAGACCGGCGCCGCCATCTCCTGCGGCACCGGCACCGCCTACGGCGCCTTGAAGCGCCTCGACCTCGCCGGCGACGAGACCATCGCCATCTTCGGCCAGGGCCCCGTCGGGCTGAGCGCGACGCAACTCGCCAGGGCCATGGGTGCCCGCGTCATCGCGCTCGACATCAGCCCGGAGCGGCGCCAACTGGCCAAGGACTTCGGCGCCGACGAGGTGATCGACCCGATGTCCAACGACGTGGTGACGGCGATCCGCGACCTCACTCACGGCGAGGGCGCGCACAAGACCATGGATTGTTCGTCCAATGCCGAGGCCCGCGCGCAAGCCGTGCGTTCCGTGCGCACCTGGGGCGTCGCGTGCTACGTCGGCGAGGGCGGTAACGTCACGCTCGACGTCTCGCCCGACCTGCTGCGCCGGCAGGTGACATTGGTGGGTTCGTGGACGTTCTCCAAGAACGGCCAGGCCGACTGCGCCGAATTCGTTGCCGAACGCAAGATCGACGTCGATGCGTTGTTCACTCACGAGTTCAAGCTCGAGGACGCGGAAGAGGCCTACAAGCTGTTCGATCAGCAAACCACCGGCAAGGGCGTGTTTTTGATGTGAGGCGCTAAAGCGCCGGCTCGGGCAGCGCGTCGGGGCGGACCAATTGGCCTGCGACGATGGGCAGGCAGGCGGGCGGAAAATCCTGGACGATGTCGTCGCCACGCGCCTCAAGCGCGTCGAGGAATCTCTCCAGGTCGTCGACGCAGCCGCCCGGGATGTCGTGCAGCACCACCAACGACCAGGCTTGCGCCGCCGTCTGTTCCAACGCGCGTTCGACCCATTCGCCGCCGGCCTCCCAGTCGGCCGGGATCGAGTTCCAGAGCACGCAGGTGTAATCGTTCGCCATCAGATGGTCGCGCGCCGCGCGGCTGAGCAAATGCGGCCCGATCTTGCCCGCCCCGCCGAGAGGCCGGAACAGTTTCGGCGTCTCGGCCAAGCCACCGATCTCCGCTTCGCAGCCGGCGATCTCACCGACCGCTTGCGATGCGTCTTCGATGCGGCCCAAGGGCGTGGTGTGGGTATAGGTGTGGTTGGCGATCCAATGTCCCTCGCGCTTGGCGCGCTCGGTGAACGGCCGCGCCGCCGCGTCGGCGAGCTTGCGCCCAAGCACGAAGAAGCTCGACTTGATGCCGCGCGCGCCCGGGATGTCGAGCACGCGCGGCGTCACGTCCGGTTCGGGTCCGTTGTCGAAGCTTAGGGTTACTCTCGCCATGCTTGGGCTAGGTTAGCCTCTTCGCGTTCGGATCGGCAATTTTCTTGGGCAGCGCCCCGGATGACTTGAGGTTCAGGTGCTTCTCGAAAAACCGGCATCCGACGCCCTTGGCGGTCGGCGTGGTCCGATACATCGTCAAATGCTGGGCTGAACCGAACAGGACGCGTGCGCCCTGTTGATTGAATTTTCCGGTCCACCCCACAAAGCCGTGCTTCGGCGTGCCGATGAAGAAGTCGCACTGGTCCGGATGCTTCTTGGTGCCGCAGACAACGGCCTTACCGGAGTGTTCGCCGGGCTTCAACCGCTTCAGCGAGCGCGGTACAAATCTGACGGCGTCCCCAATATTGTATGTCTTGACGACGACTTCGTCGCGCGTGCAATTGAGCAGGACGACCGGGCCCGGGTGCGTTTTCCAAACCTTGTCCTTAGTGTCCCTGCGCCATTCGTCCGACTCGACCACCCGGTTGTCCGACTTCTTGATTTTCTCGACCGTCGGC
This sequence comes from Rhodospirillaceae bacterium, assembly GCA_038152725.1. Lineage (GTDB taxonomy): Bacteria > Pseudomonadota > Alphaproteobacteria > Rhodospirillales > Casp-alpha2 > TMED8. Next base: position 1,060 of record JAYOXJ010000302.1, on the reverse strand, counting down.
TTCTCGTTCATCTTCTTCGGGTCGATCAGCACCATGGTGGGGGGGGCGGAAGCTGTTCGTTGGCGTCCTGTTTGGGGATCGAAATCTTGATATCGGCCTCGGCGGCGTGGAGGGCGTTGTTCGGAAGCGATACGGCCATCAGGCCGGCAGTCACGACTGCCAACATTGGGCGGCGGAAGCTCATGAAATTCATTCCTGATTTTGGTTTGAGACGCGAACCAGCGGATTGGAATTGTTCGCATCTTCCGGTTAACGGGACTTCACGTCAATCGAGACGTGAGCCCATAGGTAACGGATGGCCGCGCACGAGTTCACCGGCGTCCATCGCCGCCTTGCCGGAGCGCTGGGCACGGGTGATTTGGAGCGCGCCGGTGCCGCAGGCGACCGTGAGCGGTGCTGCGATCACCTCGCCGGGCGCCCCCTTCCCGTCCACAGCCTCCGCCGTCAGCACCTTCAAGCGCTCGCCGCCTTCCAGGCACCACACCCCCGGCCACGGGTTGAAGGCGCGGACCTTCCGCGCCAATGCTTCGGCCGGTTCCGACCAATCGAGCTTGCCGTCGGCGGGCCCGAGCTTGGCGGCGTAGGTGACGCCGGCTTCCGGCTGCGGCGTCGGCTTGAGCCGGCCCTCGGCAATGCCGGCGACGGCATCGACGATCATCCCGGCGCCGAGCGCGGCGAGCGCATCGTGAAGCTCGGGCGCCGTCGTCGCCCCGGTGATCGGCAGCTTGCCGGTGATGTAGACCGGCCCGGTATCGAGCCCCGCCTCCATCGCCATGATCGAGATTCCGGTTTCCGTATCACCGGCCTCGATGGCACGCTGGATCGGCGCCGCACCGCGCCAGCGCGGCAACAGCGAGGCATGGATGTTGACGCAGCCCAACCTCGGTGCGGCAAGCACCGCCTTGGGGAGGATCAGGCCGTAGGCCGCGACCACGGCGATGTCGGCTTTCAAGTCCGCGAAGGCCTGCTGATCGGCCGCATCCTTGAGCGATGCCGGCGTGCGCACCGGAAGCCCTTTTTCCAAAGCAAAGGCATGCACCGGGCACGGCCGCTCCTTGTG
>JAYOXJ010000301.1:0-4470 GCA_038152725.1 Rhodospirillaceae bacterium | reverse complement strand
CTACCGCATCATCGACCCGCTCGAATACCGCAAGCTCGCACAGACCGATGTCAACTTCCGCTCGGTCTTCGGCCAGCGCATGAACGCCGCCATCCGTGCCGAAATCGGCCGGATTCTCTTGGGCGATATGCTGACCGAAAAGCGCGCGCAGGTGATGGACATCATCGCCGAACAGATGAAGGCGTTCGCGCCGGAGTTCGGCGTCGAGGTTGTCGACGTGCGTATCGGCCGAACCGACCTGCCGGAAGCGACCGCCCAGTCGGTCTACAACCGCATGCGATCCGACCGCGTCGCGCACGCCGCACGGCTGCGCGCCGAGGGTGAAGAGCAAAAACTCCGCATCCAGGCCGAGGCCGACCGTGAACGCACCGTAATCATCGCCGAGGCGCAACGCCAATCGGAGATCCAGCGCGGTGAAGGCGAGGGCGCGCGCAACCGCATCCTCGGCGAGGCATTCGGCAAGGACCCGCAGTTCTTCGACTTCTACCGTTCCATGGAAGCCTATGGAAAAGCGCTCGGCGATGGCACGACCATGGTGCTCAATCCGGACTCCGAGTTTTTCCGTTTCTTCGGATCGGGCAGTCAACAGAAGTAGTGCGGCCAAACGGAGCACGGTACCGGCGTGCAGGACCTGTTCACGGCATTGGCGCTGGCGGTTGCGATCGAGGGGATTCTCTACGCCCTTTTCCCCGACGCCATGAAGCGCATGATGGCCACCGTCCAAGCCCAGCCGGTGGCCAATCTGCGTGCCGCCGGACTGGTCGCGGCGACGCTGGCCGTCTTCGTAGTGTGGATGATCCGAGGGTGACCCGGCTACGGATGGCCCCGCCGGATCGGCCTGTTCGCCCAAGGAATTCCTCCGCCGTGCCATTGAACGGCCACATTCAGCCCGAATATGTCGCATAATTCCGGGCGGCGGCAGGTTGCACCGCCGCCTTTTAACGAATACATGTTGTGCGGATTTCGCGCCCGGGCGCGCCAATCCCAAGTGTTAGGACGAGGTATCCTGCGATGATTTCGAAGACATTGGCCTATGTCATTTCCCGTACCGCCGCCGGCCGCGGCGCCGCAGTGGCGCTCGCCGCCGTGGTCGTTGTCTGGTCGGTCGGCGCCAGCGCGAAGACCGCGCCGGACGGCTTTGCCGACCTGGCCGCCAAGCTGCTGCCGTCGGTGGTCAATATCTCCACCACCCAGACCGTCGAGGGCCGCGAAGGCCCGGCCATGCCACAGTTGCCGCCCGGTTCACCGTTCGAGGATTTCTTCAAGGAGTTCTTCGACCGCAACCAGCCGCAGCAGCGCAAGCACAAGGCGACCTCGCTGGGTTCCGGCTTCATCATCAGCACCGACGGCTATGTCGTCACCAACAACCACGTGATCGCCGACGCTGACGAAATTTCCGTGATCCTTCAGGACGATACCCGCATCAAGGCGGAACTGGTCGGCCGCGACACCAAGACCGATCTCGCGGTGCTCAAGATCAAGTCGGACAAGAAACTGCCGGCGGTCAAATTTGGCAGTTCCAAGAAGGCCCGCGTCGGTGACTGGGTCGTCGCCATCGGCAACCCGTTCGGTCTCGGCGGCACGGTCACGGCCGGCATCATCTCGGCCCGCGGCCGCGACATCAACGCCGGCCCCTACGACGACTTCATCCAGACCGACGCATCGATCAACCGCGGCAACTCCGGCGGCCCGATGTTCAACCTGGCCGGCGAAGTGATCGGCATCAACACCGCCATCTTCTCGCCGTCGGGAGGCTCGGTCGGCATCGGCTTCGCCATCCCGTCCTCGACCGCAGAACCCGTCATCAGCCAGTTGATCAAGTCGGGCGCGGTGAAGCGCGGCTGGCTCGGCGTGCATATCCAGGCGGTGACCGAAGAGATCGCCGAGACCCTTGGCCTCAAGAAGGCGGAGGGTGCCCTCGTCGCCAACGTCATCGAGGACAGCCCTGCCGCCAAGGGCGGCATCAAGTCGGGTGACGTGATCCTCGAATTCGATGGCAAGAACGTCCACGACATGCGCTCGCTGCCCCGCATCGTCGCCGAGACCGAGGTCGGCAAGCCCGTCGACGTCTCGATCTGGCGTGAAGGCAAGCCGGCGACCGTCAAGGTCGCGGTCGGCGAGCTCAAGGACGATGGCAAGCAGGCGTCTTCGGAGCAGGGTTCCGGTTCAAGCGCCGGCCCAGGCGGCGAGCTGACCATCGACGAACTCGGCCTGACGCTCTCGCCGCTGACCGATAAAGTGCGCGAACGCTTCAAGTTGAAGGCCGACGCCAAGGGCGTCGTCGTCACCAAGGTCGAGGCCGAAGGCCCGGCCGGCGCCAAGGACATCCGCCCCGGCGACGTCATCATCGAAGTCAGCCAGGAAGAAATCTCCACCCCGGCCGAAGTCCGCACCAAGATCGCGGCGGCGAAGAAAGCCGGCCGCAAGTCGGTGCTGTTGCATCTCGAGGGTCAGAACGGACTGCGTTTCGTCGCGGTGCGCATCGAAAAGGGCTGACGCCCTCCTCAAAACTGATAGTCGTGGCGCCCGCCTCCCCCGAGGCGGGCGTCGTCGTTTCTAGCCGGTACGATCGAGCACGGTGAAACTGAACGACGGCCCGTCTTCGGATTCGGGCGGGTGCGTCTCGCGCGCCATTTCCTGCCATCCGCCCTCGTCGAGTTCCGGAAAGAACGCATCGCCTGGGAATTCGGCATGGATGCGTGTCAAATAGATGCGGTCGGCCTCGGGCATCGCCAGCGCGTAGATCTCGGCACCACCGATGACGAACACCTCATCGCCGCCGCCGATCTCGGCGATAGCGCGGGCCTTGCGGAGCGCCGCGGCAATATCCCCCACCACATCCGCGTCCGGCAAGGTGTATTCCTTGTTGCGGGTGATGACGATGTTGGCCCGGCCAGGCAGCGCGCGGCCGATGGATTCGTAAGTCTTCCGCCCCATCACCACCGGCGCGCCCATGGTGATGCGCTTGAAATGCTTCAAGTCGGCGGAGATGTGCCAGGGCATACCGCCCTCCAAGCCGATAGCACGGTTGTCGGCCATGGCGACGATCATCGAAGTCCGCATGTCAGACAGCGATCGACGCCTTGATGTGGGGATGCGCCTCGTAGCCGAGCAGCTCGAAGTCCTCGAACTTGAAACCGAAGATGTCTTTTACGTCGGGACTGATGCGCAGTTGCGGCAGTTTCAGCGGCTCGCGCTGTAACTGCAGGTCAGCCTGATCGAGATGGTTGGCATATATATGCGCATCGCCGAGCGTGTGGACGAAATCACCGGGTTTTAGGTCCGTTACATGGGCCACCATCATGGTGAGCAAGGCATAGGAGGCGATGTTGAACGGCACGCCCAGAAAAATGTCGCAACTTCGCTGATAGAGCTGACACGACAGCCGGCCGTCGGCGACGTAGAACTGGAACAAGCAGTGGCAAGGCGGCAGCGCCATCTGGTCGACCTCGGCGACGTTCCAGGCCGAGACGATATGCCGACGCGAGTTGGGATTGGCCTTGATCGACTTCACCACGCCGGCGATCTGGTCGATGGTGCCGCCGTCCGGCGTTGGCCAAGCCCGCCACTGATGGCCGTAGACCGGGCCCAACTCTCCAGTCTCGTCGGCCCATTCGTCCCAAATCGAGACCCCGTGATCCTTCAGGTACTTGATGTTGGTGTCGCCGGCCAGGAACCACAGGAGCTCGTGGATGATCGATTTCACGTGCAGCTTCTTGGTGGTGAGCAGCGGAAACCCCTCGCCCAGATCGAAACGCATCTGATAGCCGAACACGCTTTGCGTGCCGGTGCCGGTGCGGTCGCCCCGGAAGGTACCGGCATCGCGCACGTGACGGAGGAGTTCGAGATACTGCTGCATGCTGTGGCGCGGTCCGTTCCTATCTGTGGAGGCGTAAACATTAAACCAGCCGGCCCAAGGGTCCAAGCCACCCCTGGCGGCACGGCGGCGCGGCGGCTATAGTTTCGGAGGATTCAACGACTTGGCGGGTTCTGGAAATGAAGAACATGTTGCTAGTGCTCGGTGCCTCGGCGCTCATCGCGGGCTGGCCGATTCTCCCCGCCTCGCAGGCCGACGACGGCACGCTGCCGATGGCCAAGCTGCAATCCGCGGGCTGGAAGGTGGTCGAGAAGCGCGAGGAGAAAAAGGAGCTTCCCGGTGTCGCTCCTTACCAAAACCTCGTTCGCTTGGTGCAACTCGTGCACTTCCGCCTGGAAAAGGATGGCCAGGTGATGCGCTGCACGGCCGAATACGATTCGCAGCGCGATAAATACACCGAAGCCTGCCGTGCGGGCGGTCGCTGATGGCCGTTACCGTCAACATTCCCGCCGATGAACTGAAGGCGCTCACCGTCGCCGCCTTCGAGCGCGCGGGCTTCACCAAGGCCGACGCCGACACCACCGCCGAGATCCTGATTTCGACCGACCTGATGGGCATCGGCACGCACGGCGTGCACCGGCTGGAGCAGTATC
>JAYOXJ010000300.1:246-4499 GCA_038152725.1 Rhodospirillaceae bacterium | reverse complement strand
CCTTGGCCTCGGGCAGGCCGGCGAACCAGTCGCGGATCGGCGTGAAGGCGCCGGTGTAGGTGGCCGGGTTGGAGCGCGGCGTGCGGCCGATCGGCGATTGATCGATGTCGACGACCTTGTCGATGCGCTCCAGGCCCTCGATGGCGTCGTGCTCGCCCGGATGCAGCCGCGCGCCGTGCAGGCGCTTGGCCAGCGCCTTGTACAGCGTCTCCACGATCAGGCTCGACTTGCCGCCGCCCGAGACGCCGGTGACGCAGGTGAAGGTGCCGAGCGGGAAAGCGACGTTGAGATTCTGGAGATTGTGGCAGCGCGCACCCTTGATCACCAGGTTGTTGCCGCGTTTCGGCTGGCGGCGCTGGCCTGGGATCTCGATCCGGCGGGTGCCGTTCAGGTACTGCGCGGTCAACGAGCGCTTCGACTGCATCACTTCTTTCGGCGTGCCGGCGGCGACCACCTCACCACCGTGGATGCCGGCGCCCGGGCCGATGTCGATCAGGTGGTCGGCGGTGCGGATAGCGTCCTCGTCGTGTTCGACCACGATCACCGTGTTGCCGAGGTCGCGGAGCCGGGCGAGGGTTTCGAGCAGCCGCGCGTTGTCGCGCTGGTGTAGGCCGATAGACGGCTCGTCGAGCACGTAAAGCACGCCGGTCAGGCCCGAGCCGATCTGCGATGCGAGGCGGATGCGCTGGCTCTCGCCGCCGGAAAGGGTGCCGGACGAGCGGCTCAACGTCAGATAGTCGAGGCCGACGTTGTTGAGGAAGCCGAGGCGTTCATTGATTTCGCGCAAGATACGCCGGGCGATTTCGCGGTGTTTGTCGGACAACTTGGCGTCGAGCGCCGAGAACCACTCATGCGCCGCGTCGATGGACATCTCGGCCACTTCCGAGATGTGTAGTTTGTCGATCTTCACCGCCAGCGCTTCCGGCTTGAGGCGCGCGCCGCCGCATTCGGAGCAGGTGGTCACGGTCTGGTAGCGGCCGAGTTCATCGCGCACCCAGCTCGAGTCGGTCTCGCGCCAGCGCCGCTCCATGTTCGGGATGACACCCTCGAACGGCTTGGTGATCTCGTAGGACTTGTTGCCGTCGTGATACGACATCTTGACGGACTCGCGCTTCGAGCCGAACAGGATGATTTCCTTGACCTGTTTCGAAAGCTTGAACCAGGGCGTGGTCAGCGAGAAATCGAAGTGATGCGCCAAGCCTTCGAGGGTTTGGGCATAGTACTTGGACGACGAGTTCGCCCACGGCGCAACCGCGCCCATGTTCAATGACAGGCTCTCGTCCGGCACCACCAGTTCGGGGTCGAAATACATCTCCGTGCCAAGCCCGTCGCAGGCGGCGCAGGCGCCGAACGGGTTGTTGAAGGAGAACATCCTGGGCTCGATCTCGTCGATGGTGAAGCCCGAGACCGGGCAGGCGAACTTGGCCGAGAATACGCTGCGGCCTTCCGGCACGTTGTCCTTGATGCCGCCCTTGGTTTTCTTCGGCGCCGCCGCCACGGCATCGGCGTCATCGACGTAGGCAATGCCGTCGGCGAGGCCAAGCGCCGTCTCGAAACTGTCGGCAAGGCGGGTCTGGATGCCGTCCTTGACGACGATGCGGTCTACCACGACTTCGATGTCGTGCTTGAACTTCTTGTCGAGCGCCGGCGCGTCGTCGATGTCGTACATGCGACCGTCGATGCGCACACGCTGGAAGCCGCGCTTGGCTAGAGCCTGCAGTTCCTTGCGGTACTCGCCTTTGCGGCCGCGCACCACGGGGGCCAGCATGTAGAGACGCTTGCCTTCCGTCATAGCCATGACGCGATCGACCATCTGGCTCACGGTCTGGCTCTCGATGGGTAGGCCGGTCACCGGCGAATGCGGCGTGCCGACGCGAGCAAACAGAAGGCGCATGTAATCGTAGATTTCGGTCACCGTGCCGACGGTGGAGCGCGGGTTCCTGGACGTCGTCTTCTGCTCGATGGAGATGGCCGGGCTGAGGCCCTCGATCGAATCGACGTCGGGTTTTTGCATCAGCTCCAGGAACTGCCGCGCGTAGGCGGAAAGGCTCTCGACATAGCGCCGCTGGCCCTCGGCATAGATTGTGTCGAAGGCAAGCGACGACTTTCCGGAGCCCGATAGGCCGGTCACAACGGTCAGGCTGTGGCGCGGGATTTCCACGTCCACGTTACGCAGATTGTGCTCGCGCGCGCCGCGCACCACGATGTTTTGCATGTTCGAAACCGAGGCTGTCCAACGCGGGTGTTTTGCCCGCTCATCAACCCACCAGAGATAAAGCGGAGCCGGCCAAAGGTAAAGCGCGCCGGCCCCTGTCGCCGGGCAAAACCTGGGGAAAACCAAGCGTTTTCACGATTCCGCTGACGGATTTTGCGCGGAGTGGTATAATCCGGCCGTTCAGAGGCGCCTCTGTGTTGCAACGCCGCGCGGCCAAGCATAGGAGGCAGATATGATGACTCAGGACGATAAGACGGCCTTGAAGTGGACCGTCGGTTGCCTGGGACTTGTGGCCATTCTGTTCCTCATCGCGTACGCGACTGGAATGATGCCCACGATCCCCGGTGCCGATTAACTCTCGGCAGTCATAAAACCAAGCCCAAGGCACAAGCGCCGCTTCCGGGGACCAGAAGCGGCGCTCTTTTCTTTTAAAGCCGTCAGTGGACGACCAAGCAGGCGCGGTCGGACAGTTGCGCGACCTTCTGCGACACGCTGCCCATGAGCAGGCGCTTGAACCCACTCAAGCCACGGCTGCCGACGACGATCAGTTCGGCGTTCATGTCGTGCGCCGCACGCACGATCTGTTCGGCCGGATCGCCCATCAGCACGACGCTTTCAACCTTTTTCGCGCCGGCCTGCTTGGCGGCGCCGGACGCACGCTCGATCACTTTCCTGCCGATCGCCTCGATCACGGCGTTGTCGATACGCGCGCGGTCGACGGCTGCGATGGACATCGCCATCGCCGGCATGTTGTCGAAGGCCAGCGGCGCATCGGGGTGAACATCGACGAGATGCTCGACCTCGGCCATGCGCTTGAGCGCTTCGGGCGGTGCTCCATGCATCAAGACATGGGCGATGGTGAGTTCCGCTCCATACTTTCCGGCGATGTCGGCTGCGGTTGCGATTGCCTTGTTACCGCACTCAGAGCCATCAGTGGCGACGATGATTCTCTCGAACATGGCTCCCTCCTCATGTCTTGTGTTGCGGGACTTCCGATGGTTGGATTATCCCACGCTGCCGAACCGCCCGCCTTGAGCCGGGTCAATTGGCACAAGTTTTTTCCCGGAAAAGGACGGCCGCCATGCCACAGACGCCGACGCCCGAAATGGACGCGGATTTCGAGAAAGCCGACATGATCCTGTCCGACGCCCTCGAACGGTTTCAGCGCGAAGGGGTCAACACCTACGTCTACGGCTCGGCATTGCTCGAGATCGGCATCGCCGCCCTGGTCAAGGTGGGCGAGAGCGAGACCTCGATTACCGAGCAGGCGCGCGAGATCGCGCGCCGCCTCGGCTCCATGATGGGACCTTCGGCTTAAGGATCGCGTCGCATATACTATTACGAGAGTTTTTAATTTTTATCATTATCGGGGCTGGCCTGCCGGGCCGGTTCCGGTTAAGGTGCCCGGCGAATTCAGAGAGCGAGGAAGACCCCCATGGCAGGTTCGGTGAATAAAGTGATCCTGGTCGGAAATCTCGGCCGCGATCCCGAGGTCCGTCATTCCCAGAACGGCGGCAAGATCGTCAACATGTCGGTCGCCACGTCGGAACAGTGGAAGGACCGCCAGTCGGGCGAACGCCGCGAAAAGACGGAATGGCACCGGGTGGTGATCTTCGACGAGCGCATCGCCGACGTCGCCGAGAAATACCTGCGCAAGGGGTCCAAGGTCTATCTTGAAGGCACGCTGCAGACCCGCAAGTGGACCGGTAACGACGGTGTCGAGAAATACACCACCGAAGTCGTCATTCCGCGCTTCAACGGCGTCATGACCATGCTCGACGGCCGCGGTGACGGCGGCGGCGGGGGCGGCGGAGGCGGCGGCTACGACAGCGGCGGCTCAGGCGGCGACTGGGGCGGCGGTTCCGGTGGTTCCGGCGGTGGCGGCGGCGGTTCCAGCCGCGGCGACCTCGACGACGAAATTCCTTTCTAAGGCGCCGTTCCGGCGCGCTCTTTAGCCAATCATGTCCATATCGGACGTGACGGATGACATTGATGACGACAACGACTGCCGAGGGTGCGGGTTCGCGCCGCAACGTCC
>JAYOXJ010000300.1:0-216 GCA_038152725.1 Rhodospirillaceae bacterium | reverse complement strand
GATCCTGGCCATTTGCCAGGCGCTTTCCATGAGCGGTTCGTCGCTGGTCATGACCATCTCCGCTCTGGCCGGGCAGATGCTCGCCATCGACAAGACCCTGGCGACGCTGCCGCTGGCCAGCCAGTTCATCGGCACCATGTGCGCGACCATCCCGGCGTCCTACCTGATGGCGCGCTATGGCCGGCGCGTCGGCTTCACGTTCGGCCAGTGCATTGG
>JAYOXJ010000299.1:3786-4509 GCA_038152725.1 Rhodospirillaceae bacterium | reverse complement strand
GTCGTAGACCGCCCGATCGCCCCAGATGTAGGCCATGCCGTTGACGGCGCTGGAGCCGCCCAGCACCTTGCCGCGCGGCGAATAGATCTGCTGGCCCTGGAGGCCGGCCTGTGGTGTCGAACGGAATGGCCAGACGAAAGCTGGATTGGTCAGCAACTTCCCGACGCCCAAGGGGACGTGGAACCAAACGTTGCGGTCGCATCCGCCGGCCTCGATGAGGGCGACGCGGCAATCGCCGCCTTCGCTCAACCTTGCGGCCAGCGCGGCACCGGAAGAGCCGGCACCGACGACGACGAAATCGTAACTGTCTTCACTCACGCCTTGGCGCCCGCCCGGTGTTGGAACGAATCCCGCCGGAAGCTGTAGAGCGCGTTCGGATCGACGGCGATCTCGACCACTGCCGGCTGGCCGCAGGCCAGCGCATCGCTGAGCGTGCTTTCGAGTTTCGCCGCCTTGTCGACGCGGAAACCCTTCGCCCCCCAAAGCTCGGCGAGCTTGTCGTAGGGCGGGTTCGGCACGTCAGCGCCGATGTAGCGTTCGCCGAAGAAGTCCTTCTGATAGGCCTTTTCCGCGCCCCAGCAGCCGTTGTTCATGACCACGGCGACGGTATTGAGGCCATTGGCGACCGCCGTGCCGATCTCCGACGTGGTCATGCCGAAGCCGCCGTCGCCCATCAGGCTGATGACGGTGCGCTCGGGGCAGGCGGCCTTGACGCCAAGGCCA
>JAYOXJ010000299.1:864-3776 GCA_038152725.1 Rhodospirillaceae bacterium | reverse complement strand
GCGTAGGAGAAGCCGACCAGGCCAAAATCGAGCGGCGAGAACAGCGCCGGCGGCTGGCGGTAGTTAAGCGCGTCGGTCGCCTGGAGGCAAAGCGTACCGGCGTCGAGCGTAACCATGGCGTCTTCCGGGAAGACGGCGCGCATCGCCCTGTAGACCTGCGCCGGCTGGATCACCGCACCTTCGACCGCATCGGCCTTGGCATCGCGCTCGGCGAGAAACGCGGCGTATTTTTCCTGAAAGCCACTCGTCCACTCTGCCGTGCGTTCACCCACGACGTTGGATCGCATCGCCGTGACTTCACCGGTAAGGGTGCGTGCAACCTGACCGGCATCGCCGAGGATACCGACCTCGACCGGAAAAAAGCGCCCGATGGCAGTGGGTTCGGCCTCGATCTGGATGATCTTCGCGGCGCGGTTGAGGTTGTCATAGGAATAGAAGGTGGTGTTGAAACCGAGCCGTGTGCCGAGCGCGACGATGACGTCGGCGTTGCGCGCCAGGTCGGAGGCGACCGGGTTGCCACGCGGCCCGACCTGGCCGGCATTCAGCGGATGGCCCGCCGGTATGGCGTCGCCGTGGCCGGGGGAGGTGGCGACCGGGGCGTTCAAGGCCTCGGCCAGCGCCAACGCGTCGGCATGCGCACGTCCGTTCTTGATGCCGCCACCGGCAATGATGAGTGGCCGCTCGGCCTTGGCGAGCAAAGAAAGCGCGGCGTCAAGCGCCGCCGTCGCGCCGGATGAAAAACCCTGCGCGGTAAAGGCCCCGGCGGCCGGGCCCGGCTGCCACTCGACCTCGGCGGAAAGTATGTCGCGCGGCATATTCAACGCCACCGGCCCGCGCCGGGGCGCGAGCGCGGTGCGGAAGGCTTCGCCGACCATCTCACCCAGGCGTTGCGGCTGGGTCACGGTCCAGGTTTTCTTGGTGATCGGTGTCAAAAGCGCTTGTTGATCGACCTCCTGAAAGGCATCGCGGTAGACGTGACCGGTCGAGAGCGAGCCGGCAAGGGCAACCACGGGCGAGTAGGCGGCGCGCGCCTGCGCGAGGCCGGTCACGAGGTTGGTGACACCGGGACCGTTTTGGCCGGCGAGGATGACGCCGGCTTGGCCGGAGGCGCGGGCATAACCGTCGGCCATATGGGTGCCGGTGCGCTCGTCCCGAACCCCGATGAAACGGATATCGGAGGCGTCGTGCAGCGCGTCGAAGATTTCCATGGTGGCCGAGCCGATCATCCCAAACACGGTGCCAACGCCCTCTGCGCGCAAGCTTTCGACGACGACTTTCCCGCCGGTGATCTTGGTCATCATTCCCTCGTGGTATGGTCCTCAGGTGAGGCGATCACTTTCGCAGCCCCGCCCATGGCGCTCAAGCCCCTTGAACCGGCCTGATTGACTGTCGGCGGATCGAGGCAGATCGGCCCGCGCTCTTGACGCATGACGGGGGAAGGGCTACTTAGTCGCGCCTTCCAAGATGGTGGCTGTAGCTCAGTTGGTTAGAGCGCCTGGTTGTGGTCCAGGAGGCCGGGGGTTCAAGTCCCCTCAGCCACCCCATTTTCCCCAAGACGCGAACAAGACGCCTTAATTGACAGGCTGCGAATTTGCAGTCATCGTACGGCTATGACCCGCAGTATTCCGGCACTTTTGGTCGTCTTGGCGCTGACGCATCCGGTTTCCGCCGGCCATCACGGCACGCCCGCGGATGCAGGCAGTCACGTTGCGCACGAGCATGGCGACCATACCGCTTGCGGGACCGAGTGTGAAAAGCCGAAAATTCCACCGTGTTGTTCGGTTTCACACTTCCTATGCGCCGTTGACGGCGTCGTCGGCAACGCTTCGAGCCTCTCCACGGTCGAATGGGCCGGGCAATTCCAGGATTTGCCAGCCGCTGAAACGTCCACCGGTCTGTTGCCGGAACCGCATATCCCGCCGCCGCGCGTCTGATCCTCTCTGAACGTTCAATAGCTTGCCGTGCCTGCGCCAGCAGTCACGCCGCCTTTGTTGTAACGACCAGGATTCATCGAGGATCAAATGACGCATTTCAAATTGACGGCGCTCGCACTTGCGTGCGGAGCCGCGCTCGCCACCACTTCTGCACTTGCCGACGCCACGCACGGCAAAGGACATGCCGGCATGATGATGATCGGCAAAGCGGGGGACCCCGCCAAGGTGACACGCACCGTCACCATCACCATGCACGACAACTACTACGAACCGGAATCGCTCTCGATCAAGGAAGGCGAAACCGTCAAATTCGTCATCAAAAACGCCGGCAGCCTGGTTCATGAATTCAGCATCGCCACCGCCGCCATGCATGCCGCGCATCGGCCGGAAATGATGATGATGGTCGAACACGGTGTGCTTGCACCCGATCGCATCGACATGGAAGCGGCCAAAAGGATGCAGGCGACCATGGGGCACGGCATGCACGACGAGCCGAACAGCAAGCTGCTGGAACCCGGAAAATCCGCCGAGATGATCTGGCACTTCCCCAACCACGCCGATCTCGAATTCGCCTGCAATGTGCCGGGACACTACGACGCCGGCATGGTCGGCAAGATCAAGCTCGTGCACTGAGCGCGCTGCCGGAAAAGGACGATAGCTATGAAAACCCGTTTCATGGTCTGCATCGGTCTTGTCGCGATGGCTTTCGCGTCAGGCACCAATGCCGGCGAGTACAGTTTGACGGTGGACCCGGTCGAGATCGACACCGGCACCTTCACCCGCGATGGCGTCGGATTCAACGGCGCATCGCCCGGACCCGTGCTCCGGTTCAAGGAAGGCGAGGACGTGGTGATCAACGTCACCAACAACCTGTCCGAACTGACCTCGATTCATTGGCACGGCCTGATCCTGCCGTTCCAACAGGACGGCGTACCCGGGATCAGCTACGCCGGAATCAAGCCTGGTGAAACCTTTACC
>JAYOXJ010000299.1:0-854 GCA_038152725.1 Rhodospirillaceae bacterium | reverse complement strand
GTCCAAAGCGGCACTTATTGGTTCCACAGCCATTCGCCGTTCCAGGAACCGGACGGTGCCTATGGCGCCATCGTCATCGAGCCGAAACAGCGTGAGCCGTTCAATTTCCAGCGCGAACACGTGATCGTGCTGACCGACTCGCATCCCCACCGCGGGCACCGGATCATGCGCAATTTGAAGATGATGCCCGACTACTACAACCGCCAGCAGCGCACCATCGCCGACTTCGTCGCCGACGCCGAGAAGATGGGGTTCCAGGCGGCACTCGCGGATCGTCTGGATTGGGGCGACATGCGCATGATGCCGAATGACGTCGAGGATCTGCAGGGGTTCACCCCGCTGATCAACGGCAAGTCGACGCAGCAAAATTGGGCCGGCATTTTCACCCCGGGCGAGCGCATCCGGCTGCGCTTCATCAATTCGTCGGCGATGACCTACTTCGATATCCGCATTCCAGGTTTGAAGATGACTGTCGTCCAGGCCGACGGCAACAACGTGCAACCGGTGCCGGTGGACGAGTTCCGCATTGCCGTCGCCGAGACCTACGACGTGATCGTTCGGCCGACCGAGGATAAGGCCTACGCCATCTTCGCCGAGTCCGTGGCGAGAACAGCGTCTGTGCGGGCAACCCTGGCGCCCCGCGCAGGCATGGCTGCCGATGTGCCGGCGATGCGCAAGCCGCCGCTGCTGACCATGGCCGACATGGGCATGGCGCACGGCGACCATGCCGGTATGAATCACAGTGCAAGCTCCAGCCCGGCCACCCACAAGATGCCGGACGGTACGACTATGCAAGGCGCGGCGCATTCAGGCCACGCCACCCACAAGATGCCGGACGGTACGACCATGCAGGG
>JAYOXJ010000298.1:4073-4527 GCA_038152725.1 Rhodospirillaceae bacterium | reverse complement strand
GAGGTTGCGATGGCTTCGAGGCTGCTGCCGTGCAGCACGGCGGCATAGTCCTTTCCGAGCAGCACTTCGCCATACTTGGCCCGGTTCCAGCGCGCGCGCACGATGGTCTTGCCCGACTCGCTCTCCTCGATCAGCGCCACGCCGATGCGGTCGTAGGGGATGATCTTCTCGAAATCGTCGAACACGTGGTCGAGCACCTCGTCGAAGAACATGCCGGCGTTGACCCGGGCGGTGATCTCGTTAAGCGCCTTGATTTCGGCGAACTTGTGGTCGAGCCGGCTGCCGAGCGCGACCAGGGCATCGCTCAGATCGCGCGCCGGGACATCGTCGTGGATGAGATCGGCGAACTCGCGCTGACCATCGATCGGCACCATGTCGATGGCGGCGCGGCGGAATATCTGGGTGCGGCGCTCGTCGCCGGTCGCCCCCTCGTGCGCATGCAATTGCTCGCGCA
>JAYOXJ010000298.1:1124-4063 GCA_038152725.1 Rhodospirillaceae bacterium | reverse complement strand
GACGACAGCAGCCGGTTCTGGTGGCCGACGCGGGATTCCAGCGCGGCGATCTCCGTCCTGAGATGCTTTATGATGCAGTCGCGCCCGGTCATCTCCCCTCCAGCGGCCGGCCTGTCAGAGATGCTTACTATCGGGCCATTTTCGCTGCCGGACAATGGGTTGCCGGCGCCTTCGATCAACCATTGATCGCATAATCGAGTTCAATATATGATTTCCCGATATGCGGTCTTGCGTGTTCTCGCGGCAAAGGAGGGGAAGATGGCGAACGGCAACCAAAAGAACGTCCGAGTAATCGGTGTGCTCGTGCTGGTAATCGTGGTGTTTGTTGCCTGGAGCTCCGGGCTGGTGGCGATCGAATTCGAAAAAGATGCCCCGAACAAGCTGCCGTCGACATTCGGCTATCTGTTGCTCGCCTCACTGTTCGTCGAACGTGCCATCGAGGTGTTTCTGTCGGCGTGGCGCAGCGGTGAAGCCGACGCCCAGGACATCCAAATCAAGCAGACGGCGGCCGAGATCGCGGCGATCAAAAAGGCTGTCGCCGATGGGACGGCCACGGCGGACTCGGTCAGGGACGAATTGGACGGGCTCGAAGATCACCTCAAGAAACTCGAGTCGGCCCGGATCATGTACAAGGCGGATTCGCGTGTCATCGCGCAGTGGATCGGCCTAATCATCGGTTTCATGGTTCCCCCGTCGGTCTGCGGTTGCTGGGGGCGATATTGAACGAATCCACGCTGACCGGCTATCAGGCGAACCTGTTCATCGTCGTCGATGTCATGCTGACGGGCGCCGTGCTGGCCGGTGGGTCGGAGGCGATCAACCGGATCATGAAGCTTTACAACAGTGCCATGACGCCGGCACCGAAGCCGTAACGCGACCGGCGGCGGGCGGTATCGGTTTCTTGACCGGTCCCGCCAGGATGCCTAAAAGGCCTGATGTTCGGATTTACGCTGCAAAAGCTGCTGTTCACGGCGCTGATCATCGTTTTGGTGTGGCAGGCTTTCAAATGGCTCGGCCGCCGGGGCGAAATGCAGAAGCGCCGCGCCGATGCCGACAAGCGCGAGGCCGAGACCAAGGCTCGTACCGCCCACGTGGAGGACATGGTGGAGTGTCCCGACTGCGGCGCCTATGTGCCTAAGGGCGGCGGCCATCGCTGCGGCTGAGCCGGGGCGCCCGAAAACCCAATCCGTTCCTTGATTCTCCGACATTGGATGGTAGGTTCGCTGCCGTCCGTTAACGCCTGTGACCGAAGCGCCGCGCCATGTCCCGACCGGCCGACAAGAACACCTGTTTCCAGACCCTGATCCTGAAGCTGCAGAGCTTCTGGGCCGAGCAGGGCTGCGTGTTGCTGCAGCCCTACGACATGGAGGTCGGGGCGGGCACCTTCCACCCGGCGACGACGCTGCGCTCGCTCGGCCGCCCCGACGACCGCTGGAACTGCGCCTACGTGCAGCCGTCCCGGCGCCCGACCGACGGCCGCTACGGCGAGAATCCGAACCGCCTGCAGCACTACTACCAGTTCCAGGTGCTGATGAAGCCGTCGCCGGCGAACATCCAGGAGATGTATCTGGACAGCCTCCGCGTGCTCGGCATCGATCCGATGAAGCACGACATCCGTTTCGTCGAGGACGACTGGGAAAGCCCGACGCTGGGCGCCTGGGGCCTTGGCTGGGAGGTCTGGTGCGACGGCATGGAGGTGACGCAGTTCACCTATTTCCAGCAGGTCGGCGGCTTCGAGTGCAATCCGGTGCCGGCCGAGATCACCTACGGGCTGGAGCGCTTGGTGATGTACGTGCAGGGCGTCGAGAACGTCTACGACCTCGATTGGGACGGCGTCGACAAGGATAAGGGCGGCAAGACCTACCGCGATGTCTTCCATCAGGCCGAGGTCGAGTACTCGACCCACAATTTCGAATGCGCCAACACCGAAATGCTGGCGCGCCACTTCGCCGACGCCCAGGCCGAGTGCAAGGCGCTGCTGGCCAAGGGCCTGGCGCTGCCGGCCTACGACCAGTGCCTCAAGGCCTCGCATCTGTTCAACCTGTTGGACGCGCGCGGCGTGATCTCGGTGACCGAGCGCCAGGCCTACATCGGCCGCGTGCGCGAACTCGCAAAGGGCTCGGCCGAGGCCTGGATGAAGAGCCAGGGGATGGAGGTCTAAGCGATGGCCGAACTCCTGCTCGAAATTCTGTCCGAAGAGATTCCCGCCCGCATGCAGGCGCGCGCCACCGACGACCTGAAGCGCCTCGTCTGCGATGGCCTCAAGCAGGCCGGCCTCGCATTCACGTCTGCCGAGGCATTCGCCACGCCGAGGCGCCTGGCGCTGGTCGTCGATGGGCTCTCTGAAAAGCAGCCCGACGTCTCCGAGGAGCGCCGCGGCCCGCGTGCCGACGCGCCGGAAAAGGCCATGGCCGGCTTCAAGGGCTCGCTCCCCGAGGGAGCGGTGATCGAAGAGCGCGAGACGCCGAAGGGCAAGTTCCTGTTCGCCACCGTCGACATCAAGGGACGCGCGACGGCGGAGGTGCTGGGCGGCATCCTGGAAAGCGCCCTGGCCGGGCTGCCCTGGCCCAAGTCGATGCGCTGGGCCAGCTACGAACTCCGCTGGGTGCGCCCGGTGCATTCGATGATCGCGCTCTTCGCCGGCGCCCCCGTCGCGGTGACACTCGGCCCGGTTTCGGCCGGCACCGCCACCGCCGGCCACCGGTTCATGGCGCCCGAGCCATTCGAGGTGAAGGATTTCGCCGACTACCGCGACAAGCTGTTCAACGCCAAGGTGATGCTCGATGCGGCCAAGCGCCGCGCCCAGATCGAGGCCGACGCCGATGGCCTCGCCGCCGCTCAGGGCCTCACGGTGAAGCAGGACCCGATGCTGCTCGACGAAGTCACCGGACTGGTGGAATGGCCGGTGGTGCTGATGGGCGGGATCGACGATACGTTCA
>JAYOXJ010000298.1:0-1114 GCA_038152725.1 Rhodospirillaceae bacterium | reverse complement strand
GTGCTGACGACCTCGATGCGCTCGCACCCGAAGTATTTCTCCTGTCTCGACGCCGACGGCGAGCTGGCCAATCGATTCATCGTAGTCGCCAACATGGAGACGGAAGACGACGGTGCCGCCATCGTCGCCGGCAACGAGCGCGTTCTGCGTGCGCGCCTTGCCGATGCCAAGTTCTTCTGGGACCAGGACCGCAAGACCTCGCTGGCGTCGAAGGCGCCGGCGCTAAAGGACCGCGTGTTCCACGCCAAGCTCGGCACCATGGACGAGAAGGTCGATCGCATGCAGGCTTTGGCCGCCGAGATCGCCGCCTTCGTGCCCGGCGCCAACAAGGACCGCGTGCGCTCCGCCGCGCGTCTCGCCAAGGCCGATCTCTCGACCGGCATGGTCGGCGAATTCCCCGAACTGCAGGGCATCATGGGCCGCTATTACGCGCGCCACGACGGCGAGTCGGAGGAGGTGGCGGACGCCATCGCCGAACACTATTCGCCGCTGGGCCCGAACGACGCCTGCCCGTCGAAACCGGAAAGTGTGTGCGTGGCGCTCGCCGACAAGATCGACAGCCTGGTTGGGTTCTTCGCCATCGACGAGAAGCCGACCGGCTCAAAGGACCCGTTCGCGCTCCGCCGCGCCGCGCTCGGCGTCATCCGGCTTATTCTTGAGAACAATCTGCGCCTGCCGCTATTGCCTGAGTTCGCCAAGGCGGCGAAGCTGCACGGCAAGGAGCCCGACGCGGGCGCCGATCTGCTCGCCTTCTTCGCCGACCGCTTGAAGGTGCACTTGCGCGAACAGGGCGTGAAGCACGACCATGTCGATGCTGTCTTTGCCTTGGGTGGCGAGGACGACCTGGTGCGACTGATGGCACGGGTCGAGGCGTTGAGCGAGTTTTTGGCGAGCGAGGACGGCGGCAACCTGCTGACCGCCTACAAGCGCGCCGCCAATATTCTCAAGATCGAAGAGAAGAAAGACTCCAAGCGTTATGACGGCGTTCCCGACGTCGATGCCTTCGCCCAGGACGAGGAGCGCGCGCTGGCGGGCGGCCTCGATGCGGCGATGCCGGCGATCTCGGCGGCGCTCGACGCGGAGGATTTCGCCGGCGCCATGGCGGCGCTGGCCA
>JAYOXJ010000297.1:0-4528 GCA_038152725.1 Rhodospirillaceae bacterium | reverse complement strand
CGCGGAAGCGCAGTTGCTGCGCGAAGTCCTGCATATCGAAGTTGGCCTTGTGCTCGTGCAATGCCTGACGCAATAGGCTGCCGTCTTTGTCCTCGTCGACCGGCGCCGGCCCGGCTAGATCGTCGTCCTTGAAGTAGGCGTAGGACGGAATCATCTCGCGCTTGTCCTGGTCGAGGGATTCGGCGAGCGCGCCATAGTTCTTGGTGACGCAAGTGAGCAGCACGCCACCCGGATAGAGGTGGTTCCCCCAAGTGTCCCAAACAGCGAACAGAGGTGCTACGGCCTTGACCGCTGGGTGGTTGCCGGACGCCAGGAAATCTGAGGCCGCGCCCGGATAGGAAATGCCGGTGGCGCCGATCGTGCCGCTGCACCACGGCTGGCGGCTGACCCAATCGGCGACGTCTATGTGGTCTTGGCGTTCGGCCGGCGAGCGGAAACCGTCCCGGCTGCCGAAACTGGCACCCGATCCGCGCACGTCGACGGCGACCAGCGCGTAGCCGCGTGGTACGAACATATCCCGGTAAAAAGCGACGGTCGGACATGCGTCGATGCCGGCTCGATGCCCTTCGCGCAGATTGAATCGGCGGTAATAGGGCGTAAGCACCATGATTGCCGGATAGGCGGCGCCGGTATCCTCGGTACCCGGTAGATGAATGTCGACAGCGAGTTTCGTGCCGTCCCGAACCGGGACGTAGCACGAGACCAATCGTTCGCCTTGATATTCGTGCGGGCGGCTACGCAGATAGTCGCTCGGCGAGACCACCCAGCCTTTGTTCCCTTTAGCGTTTTCCTTATTCATGGCTATGCCACCTCGCTTTATTCGTCAGTCCAATGTCTTGTTGAAACGTGTCGCGACCACCGCGGCTTCGAACCCTTGCGTCGGATAGAATGCATGAGCTGCGTCGCGGTGGGAAGAACAGTATAGCGAGAGCCATGTCAGGCCCCGGCCGGTCGCCCATGCCTCGGCAGCCGCCATGAGCTTGGCGGCGACGCCGTGGCGACGCGCGCGCTCGGAAACGACGAGCGCCTGGATTTGCGCGCAGGGTTCGACCTCCAGAGCGTAGCGGGTGAAGATATGGATGTAGCCGACCAGCCCCAATCCATCGATCTCGGCGACGTACGCCGCTTGGTCGTTATTGAAGACAATGCTGTTCAATCGCCGTTCAAGTGGTTCCACCGGCGTGTCGTAGCCCAGCTCCTTGCACAGCGACCAGAGTGCTTCGATATCGTCGGGACGGGGACCGCGAAGAATGGTCTCCGATTCACCATCACCGGTCATTGGGCGGCATTCCAGTATTCGACCCAAAGCGACGACGGGAATTGATGACCGGTCGGGGTCACGCCCTTCAGCCATTTCGGCATTACGAAGGGGTTGGCGCGGAAGTAGAGCGGCAAGACAGGAAGTTCTGTGGCGTAGATCGTCTGAAGGCGGTGCCACATCGCGCGGCGCTTTTCCCGGTCCAGTTCGGTTTCGATGTTCTCCAGGATGCCGTCGACTTCGGCGTTCTTGAAACCGGTGTAATTTTGGCCGGCGAAATTGTTCGACTGGGTCGGGATATGGCTGGAATGGAGCGTCGTTCGCGGCACACTCTCCGGCGAACTGACCCAGGCATACATGGCCATCGCCGTGAATTTTCGTTCCGTCACCGTACGGCCGAAGAACACACGGGCTGGCTCGTTACGGATGCGGACGTCGATGCCGGCTGCTTTCCATTGGCTTTGCAGGACCTGCTCGACCAGCTCGCGCGACCGGTTGCCGGCGGTAGTCATCAATTCGAGTCGCAGCGGATTGCCTTTTTTATCGTGGCGGACGCCGGCACGGCGCTGGCCCCATCCGGCTTCGTTCAGGAGGGCGGCGGACTTGGCCGGGTCGAACGAATATTTCGGAATGTCATCGGAATGAACCCAATCGAGTGGATTGACGTTGCTGTCGGCGACCGGCTGGCGGCCCGCGAACAATTGCTCGGTCAGCGCCTTGCGGTCGATGGCGTAGAGCAGGGCGTGGCGGACGCGGCGGTCGGTCAAGATTGGGTTGTCGAGGTTGAGGTCGATGTGCTCGTAGATCAGCCCCGATTTGTAGACGAAATTGAAATTCTTGCCGTGTCGCTGCTCGAAGGCGACCGCCTGGTCCACGGTGAAACCGAGTTCGCCGGCAATCATGTCGATACCGCCGGAAAGCAGATTGGCCTCAAGCGCCGCCGTATTGCCGATCGCCTTGACGACGACACGTTTGAACTTCGGCGGCGTGCCGTACCATGTCGGGTTCGGCTCCAGCACGACGTGTGAGCCCGACACCACCTGTGTCAGGCGATAGGGCCCGAACACAAGGCCGGGATTGGTCGGGTCGGTATCGAAGGCGGTGCGGGTTTTGTATTTTTCCGGATCGGTGAAGTTCTTGACGTCGATGTGCGCTGGCAGCAGTTCGAATGTCCCGATGGCGTTGTAGTCGAAGGTGAGCTTATCGAAATGCAGCGTGAAGGTCTTTTCGTCGATCTTGTCGATCTTGTAGAGGCTGCGATAGAGCTCCATGTTGCCGACGCCGCCCTTGGGGTGCTTGCCGACCTCCCAAGTGAACAAAACATCGTCCGTGCCGACCGGCCTGCCGTCGCCCCAGGTCGCTTTTGGATGAATCTTGTAGGTAACCGCGATGCCGGGCTTGCCGTTGGGTGCGATCTCCCGCTTGGCGTTGCCGTTCTCGAATGTCGGCAGCTCCGTGCACAGCATGCATATCAGTTTCCAGTCCTTGTCGTAGGCGGTCAGCGGCCGGCGCGTCATCGCCAGGATGTAGGTCTTGGCGAGCATGCTGTCGATGTTGGGGTGGAAGGAAGACGGGAACTGCGAGATGCCGATAGTCAATTGCTCGCGCGGATCGGCTTGGGCCGCGGGGGCGGCGAAAATCGCCACAGCCGCGGCGAGCGGGGCAAGAAAGCGGTGGGTCCAACCTGTTTTCATGGCTGAACCGTAGCACGCCGAAAAAGCGGCGTCATGGCAGTGTCGAACGGTGGTGTTGCGTCAGATGAGATCGGCCAGCCGATTGACTCGCGACCGCAGGCGGCCGAGCACTTCCGACACTTCGCCCGTCGCCCGTGCGGTTTGGCCCGACAGGTTCTTGACCTCGCCGGCGACCACCGCGAACCCTTTGCCGGCATCGCCTGCCCGCGCCGCCTCGATTGTCGCGTTGAGGGCGAGCAGATTGGTCTGCTTGGCGATGGCGTCGATCTGCGCGGCGACCTTGTCCACGGTTTCGATCTCTTCATGCAGGCCGGCGATTTTGGCCTTGAGTGCCGCAGTATCGAGCGATGGCGCCGGCGCGGAATTCATAATTTCGGGTTGCGGCTGGGCGAGAGGCATCGGTTTTGGCTCCGGTTTGGGTTTCGCCGCCGCAGGGGCCGGCGACGGCGTGCCGGCAAGGGCTTTCGCGCCCTCGGCGCCATCGAGCATGGTGTCCGCAACGATGTTGTAGACGGTCGCCCAGGCAGCGGCCGTTTCTGGTGTGAAATCGCTGCCCAGGGTCGCCTCGAATTCGGCGATGAGGCAGGCACCGACGGTATCGTACATGTCCGCCCTGACGCCGTATGTGGCATGGCGTGCGCCCAGGTCATGCAATAGACCGCGGGCGTTGGCGAGGTTGTCGGCGTTGTCGACGACATTTGCGATCGCTTCCACGAGCTTTCGCCCCTGGTCCATGATGTCGCCCTTGAACATCTTCTTGAGGGGCGGATCCATTTCGAACAGACGGGCATAAAACCGCTGCGCAAAACCGTCCGCATCCGTGGCGATGCTCAAGAAGGAGTCTCGTACGATTTCCGCGTCCTGCGGTGAAATGTCCATTGCCATCCCCTCATTATGCCCATGGTTTATGGATACTATGACCTTAGCCTAGTATTATGCCCGCGCCAATCCCGATTTTAGCGCTATTTTCGCAGTCCATTCCCGCCGACGCAGATCAATCCAAATTGATCTTCCGCTCGAGCGGATTGGCATCCTTCGCGGCCCAGTCGGCCAAGGATCCGTCATACATGCGGACATCCTTGTTGCCGAGGATCTCGTGCTGAACGAACCAACCCAGCGACGACCAGTGTCCGGTGTTGCAGAAGGTGATGACCTCGCCGGTTGTCGGCGCATTGGCGGCCGCGAACAGCTTCTTCAGCGTGGCGGCATTACGGAACATACCGCCGTCATCCTCGGTCAGCCAGGTTCCGGGGATGTTGATGGCCCCCGGGAGCGTGCCGTGACGCTTGACGGTGTCGGTCTTGTTAACGCCGAGAAACTGGTCGTTCGGACGCAGGTCCAACAAGACATGGTGTGAGGCGACGGCGGCCTTGATATCATCCTGGGTGGCGACCAATTTTGCGCGGTATTGGCTCTTGAACGTCGCTTTATTGGGATGGGCCGAGTCCTTTTCCAGCGGCGGTGTCTTGAAATCAAGATAGCTTTCCATCCCGCCATTGAGGATGGATACCGTATCCAGTCCGGCAACCTTGAACGTCCAGAAGACCCGGGTGGCGACGCCCATTTCGCCGGCGCC
>JAYOXJ010000296.1:1687-4535 GCA_038152725.1 Rhodospirillaceae bacterium | reverse complement strand
ATTCAAGGCTGATTTCGACAAGGCCGGCCTCACGTACGAACACCGCCTCATCGACGACATGGTTGCCTGCGCGATGAAGTGGGAAGGCGGCTACGTGTGGGCCTGTAAGAACTACGACGGCGACGTGCAGTCCGACACCGTGGCGCAGGGCTTCGGCTCGCTCGGGCTGATGACCAGCGTGCTGATGACGCCGGACGGCCAATGCATCGAGGCCGAGGCCGCGCACGGCACGGTGACACGCCACTACCGCCAGCACCAGCAGGGCAAGGAAACCTCGACCAACCCGATCGCCTCGATCTTCGCCTGGACCCGGGCGCTGCACTACCGCGGCCAGTTCGACCAGACGCCCGACGTGATCCGCTTCGCTGAAAACCTCGAGAAGGTCTGCGTCAAATCGGTCGAGGACGGGTTCATGACCAAGGACCTGGCGCTCTTGATCGGCCCCGAACAGAATTGGATGACGACCCAGCAGTTTCTTGCCAAGCTCGACGAAAATCTGCAAAAGGCGATGGGGTGAGCCGGCAATGAATTGATCTGGCCTTACGTGTGCAGGCGGGAATAGCCAGCCTCTTTTCACCGCCCTGTCTGGGACGGTAAGATCGATGCCAGATGATCCGTTTCACCCGTATCTTCGAGCTCGCCGGCGATGCCGACATTCGGCGTTTCGAGGAAGCGCGTGCACTGTTCCAGGCCGCCTTCCCGCACGAACCGGAAGCCATCGAGCGCATCGGCGACGTTCTCAAATCGACGCACAGGTCGTACGAGCCGATCCTGCTGATCGCGGAGGACAACCGCCGGCACGTCACTGGCATCGCCTTCGTGTTCTACTTTCCCGAGGCGGCCCACGGTTATCTTCAGTACATCGCCAGCGACCCGCGCAAGTCGGCGCGCGGCATCGGCGCGGCGCTTTACGAGGGCCTACGCGAACTCCTGGTAGGACGCGGTGCGCAGGGCCTCTTCCTCGACGTGCCGCCGGTCGCCCGCGACAAGGTCGACGATCCCAAGCGCATCGCCATCAACCGCAAGCGCCAGGCGTTCTATGCACGGTACGGCTGCCAAGAGGTCACCGGCACGCTATGGGACGTGGAGCCCAATCCACGCAACGAAGGATACCTGACGACACTGCTGTTCGACCCGCTCGGCAAGCCGGCACGGTTGAAACGGGGCGCAGCGCGCCAAGTCGTCCGCCGCATCCTGGTCGAGCAGTATGCCTACAAGCCGGACGATCCGTTCGTTGCCAAGATCGAAAATTCATTCCGCGCCGACCCGGTCGCGCTCAAGCTCTTGGACGACAGCCCCGCCGCCGCCGCGCCTGCGCTCAAGTACATCAACCCGATCAAGGTGGTCGTGCCCGAACGCCACACTATCCATCACCTCCGCGAGAAGGGTTACGTGGAACGGCCGGTCCGCGTGCGCGCCATCCTCAAGGGACTGGAGAAAGTGCCGATCGAACGCATCCCGACGCGTCGCTTTCCCGAACGTCACCTCGCCGCCGTGCACAGCCCGCAACTGATCGAGTTCCTCAAGGTGATGGGCCAGAAGCTCGACGACAAGGCGCTGATCTACCCGGAAGTCTTCCCGATCCGACGGCCCGAGAGAATGCCGCGCGCGGTTGAGGACCGGGCCGGCTATTTCTGCTGCGACACCTTCACGCCGGTCACCAAGAACAGTTTCCGCGCCGCGCGGGACGGCATCGACGTGGCGCTAACGGCCGCTTCACAAATTCTCGACGGTGAACGCATCGCCTACGCCGTATGCCGGCCGCCCGGCCATCATGCCGAACGGCGCATATTCGGCGGCTTTTGCTATTTCAACAACGCCGCCGTGGCGGCGCACTTCATGTCGCACGCCGGCAAGGTGGCGCTGCTCGACATCGACTATCATCACGGCAACGGCGCCCAGGACATATTCTACAAACGCGCCGACGTGCTGACCGTATCGATCCACGGCCATCCGAAGAATTCATATCCGAATTTCGCCGGCTATGCAGACGAGCGCGGTGAGGACGCCGGCGTCGGTTTCAATCGCAACTTTCCGCTCGAACCACCGATCGACGACGACGCCTATCTCGCCGTACTCGCCCAAGCGATCCAAAAGATCGAGAACTTCAAGCCGAAGTTCCTGATCGTGTCGCTCGGCTATGACATTATGCGCGGCGATCCGACCGGTTCGTTCAGTATCTCGCCGCAGGGCATGCGCCGGATCGGCCATACCTTGGGTGCGCTCGGCCATCCGTTGCTGATCGTCCAGGAAGGCGGTTATTCGGTGCGCAACCTCAGGCTCGGCGCCAACGCCTTTTTCCACGGCCTTGCCGAGGCCTGGTACGGCCGCTGACGCTCGACCCTACCGCTGGTTTTCAATCCCGCCAGAACAGCACCAATTCCGTCATCACCTCAAGCCGGCCGAACACCATACCGGCCGCCAGCAGCCATTTGGCGGTGTCGGGAAGCGATTGGAAATTACCGCTCGGCCCGACGACGGGGCCGAGCCCCGAGCCCACGTTCGAGATCGCCGTGGCAGCGCTAGACGCGGCTGTAATGAAATCGAGCCCGAGCAGCCCAAAGGCCAGCGTCAGCCCAGCGAAGCCGAACACGAACGCCGCCATGAAGTTCATCACCGAGGTCACCGCTTCCTGGCTGATGGCGATGCCACCGTAACGAGGCATGGTGACACTGTTCGGACTGAAGATACGGGTCATCTCGCGCCCAACTACGGCAGCGACGATCTGAAAGCGGAACACCTTGAAGCCGCACGACGTCGAGCCGCTGCTGCCGCCGACGAAGGTGAGAAAAAAGAGCAAGAAGATCGGGAATGCCCCCAGGTCATGTAGTTCTCAGCGGCGTAACCC
>JAYOXJ010000296.1:0-1677 GCA_038152725.1 Rhodospirillaceae bacterium | reverse complement strand
ATCAGCCAGCCGGTGACGGCCAACGTCGAACGGGCCAGGATGGCAAGGTTGCATCGGAACTGGGTGTTACCGAATAGCTGGCTCGGGTGGCCCGGAAAACCGTATCCAAAGCCGGCACCTTGGCGTATACCACCGTCGGCGACATCACGGGGCACCCCCCCCCTCGAATTTCCGGAGCCAAACGCGACCGATGCCTCCAGTGCCGGACAAAACCCGTCTCGGCATCCTGCTCTGCCTGTTTGCGCTGTTCGTGTTCTCGAGTCAGGATGCGATGACCAAGATCCTCATCCGCGATTACGACGCGGCGCAGTTCGTCATGGTCCGCTTCTGGGTGTTCGCGCTATTCGCGACCGCGCTCGCCGCCAAGAAGGTCGGGATCAAGGCCGCAGCCTTCGCCAAGCGGCCATTCCTGCAGATCGGGCGTTGCGTTTTGCTGATCGTCGAAATCGCTGTGTTCGCGACCGGCTTGCGCTACCTCGGCCTTGCCGACATGCACGCGACCTTCGCCACCTTCCCGCTGATGGCCACCGCCATGGCGCCGTTCCTGTTGGGCGAAAAGGTCGGCTGGCGGCGCTGGAGCGCGGTCGTCGTCGGCTTCGTCGGCGCCGTCATCATCATCCGCCCCGGCATGACCGTTTTCCAGCCGGTGGTGCTGATCCCGCTCGTCTCCGCGTTGATGTTCGCGCTCTACCACATCATGACGCGGCTCGGCAGCCAGTCCGACAGCGCCTACACCAGCCTGTTCTATCTCGGATGGGTCGGCGCCCTCGCGTCGGCTCCGTTCGGCATCATGGCGTGGAAGCCGCCGACGCCGGAGGCGTGGATGTTCATGGCAGCGCTCTCGGTGACTGGGTTGATAGGCCACATGCTGCTGATCCTGGCACTGGAATACGCACCGGCATCGACGCTACAGCCGCTCAACTACATCCTGCTCGTTTGGGCGACGCTGATGGGCTACGTACTGTTCCACCAGTTGCCGGACGGCCCGACGCTGATCGGTGGTGCGGTGATCGTCTCGAGCGGACTGTTCGTTATGTTCCGCGAACGCGTCCGCAAGCGCGAGCGCGACGGTTGAGCCCTCACGCTGCGGCCGGCCGCAAGCGCTTCCACAATCGGTCGCGCGCATCCCGCAAATTTCCGCGCAGCATCAGTGCGGAGGGTGTGACGATCAGCGTCAGCACGGTGGCGAAACCGAGCCCGAAGACGATTGCGGTCGCCAGCTGACGCCACCACTGCATCGCCGGCGCGCCGATGGTAACGCTCCGCTCGACGAAGTCGATGTTGACGCCCATGGCCATGGGCAACAGCCCCAGGATCGTAGTTACCGTGGTCAGCATCACCGGGCGCAGGCGCTGCGCGCCGGTCTTGAGGATGGCGTCGCGGACGCTGGCCTCCGTTTCCTTCAGCCGGTCGAAGGTATCGATCAGCACGATGTTGTTGTTGACCACGATGCCGGCCAAGGCGATGACGCCGATACCGCCCATGACGATGCCGAACGGCTGCTGGGTGACCATCAGGCCAATGAACACGCCGATCGTCGACATGATGACGGCGGTCAAAATCAAAAAGGCGGAATAGAAACTGTTGAACTGGGTAACCAGAATCACCGCCATGATGAACAGAGCGACGATGAACGCCTTCGACAGGAAGGCCTCGGCTTTCTCCTGCTCTTCGCTC
>JAYOXJ010000295.1:0-4540 GCA_038152725.1 Rhodospirillaceae bacterium | reverse complement strand
CCACACGCACCCGCGTGCTCGGCATCTGCATGGCTGGTGCGGCGCAGGTCATCTTCGTCGACACACCGGGCATCTTCCTTCCGCGCCGGCGTCTCGATCGCGCCATGGTCGCGGCCGCATGGGGCGGCGCCCAGGACGCCGACCGCGTCCTGGTTCTGGTCGACGCCAAGCGCGGCGCCTTCGAAGACACCGCCGCGATCATCGCCAAATTGAAGGAGGCGGGCCGCACCGCGACGCTCGCCATCAACAAGGTCGATCTGGTCAGGAAGGAGGCATTGCTGGCGCTCGCCGCCGAACTCGCCAGCCACGACATCTTCACCGACACCTTCATGATCTCGGCCGAAAAGGGCGACGGCACCGACGACCTGCTCGAACACATCGCCGGCAGCCTGCCGCAAAGCCCTTGGCTGTTCCCGGAAGATCAGGTTTCCGACATGCCCGAGCGGTTGCTGGCCGCGGAGATCACCCGCGAACAGCTCTACCACCAGCTTCACCAGGAACTGCCGTACGCCGCCACCGTCGAGACCGAGAGCTGGGAGGACAAGCCAGACGGCTCTGTACGCATCGAGCAGGTCATTTTCGTAGAACGCGACAGCCAGAAAGCCATCGTGTTGGGCAAGCGCGGCAGCCGCATCAAGGAACTGGGCTCGACGGCGCGCGCCGAACTGGAATCCATTCTGGAATGCAAGGTGCATCTGTTCCTGTTCGTCAAGGTCCGCGACAACTGGGGCGACGATCCCGAGCGCTATCGCGACTGGGGCCTCGACTTCAACGCCTGAGCGCGTCCTTCGGACAATTGACCCGCATCAATGCGGCCGAGCCGCGGTTTCGCTAAAATACCAATCTGAAATAGGCCCGATCACCGGGGACGGTGATGGCACCGTCTCCGTACGCTGGCCGGTATGGGAGGACCCAGGCCATGTTAACCCTTAGAGACTGCATAGACTTGTGCGACTTGAGCGAAGCGGAAATCCGGGCAATCGCCGAACACGAGCACATCCCCGAGATCATCGCCATGGAATACGCTCAGTACCTGATGCAAACGCCGGAAGGCGAGCCTTACATCTGCGCCATCATCCGTGACCACATCATGGACGCCGAGCGTCATGAAAACGCCGAACGGGCGTTGAAGTTGAAGCTGGTGCTCAAGCACTTCATCGACACCCACGGCAACTCAGCCGGAAGCGATTGAACGCACTGGGCTTGGCGTCTTCAGGCGAGGGCGCGTTCTAGATCGGCCTTGAGGTCGCCCACATCCTCGATCCCGACCGAAAGGCGCAGCAGGTCGTCGGGGCAGGGGCTTTCCGGCCCCTCGACCGGAGCGCGATGCTCGATCAGACTTTCGACGCCACCCAGCGATGTCGCCTCGCGGATCAACCGCGTCGCGCGAGCGACGGCGGCGGCCTTGTCGAAACCGCCCTTTACCCGGAACGACAGCATGCCGCCGAAGCCGCCTCGCATCTGCTTGGCCGCGATGTCGTGGCCGGGATGGCTCTCAAGGCCGGGATAGAGCACCTGATGGACGGAGTCGTGGCCTTCGAGCCAGCGCGCCAGCGCCATCGCGTTCTCCGAGGCACGCGCGACCCGAACCGCCAGTGTTCGCATGCCGCGGATCAGCAGCCACGCTTCGAACGACCCCGGCACCGCGCCACCCATGGTGCGCACCCGGCGGATCGCCTGCCAGAAACCACCGTTCTCGGCACTCACCAGCGCGCCCGCCAAAACATCGGAATGGCCGTTCAGATACTTGGTCGCCGAATGCATGACGATGTCGGCGCCGTATTCGAGCGGCCGCGTCAGGATCGGCGTGGCGACGGTCGAATCGACCGCCAGCTTAGCGCCGGCCGTGTGCGCCAGATCGGCGGCGCGGGCGATGTCGGTGACCGTCCAAAGTGGATTGGCCGGCGTCTCGACCCAGACCAGCGCCGTCGCCCCAGGTCTAAGTGCTTTCTCGAGCGCCGTCATGTCGTCACCCGGATACCGTTGGACTTCGAGAGCACCTTCGTCGTGGTGCGCTTCTATCCAGGCGCGGAGCGCCCAATACATGACGTTCGGCACCAGCACGTGCGCGCCCTTCGGCAATGCGCGGAACACCGCGTCCGCCGCCGCCATGCCGGATGCGAACAAGAGCGCGTCGGCGCCGCCTTCGAGCCTGGCCAGGATGTCTTCGGCGGCACTGAATACCGGGCTGGCGTCGCGCAGGTAGCTGAACCCGGCGCCGGCACCGCGCTCGAAGGTGGTCGCCGGCTGCCATGGCGGCACCACGCCGCCGTGGGCGTCGTCGAGGCCGGGCATGTTGGCGGCGATCGAGGCCGCCTTCAGTTTTTCCGCCATATTGTCACTGGTCATGGTTTTCCCCTCAGCGGCCGCATCCGGGCCGCGCCATAGCTTTAGCATCGGGCCGAGGTTGGGGTAAACTGGCGCCATGGAATGGTCCGACGAAGGCTTCGTGCTGTCCGCGCGCAAACATGGCGAGACATCGACGATCGTCACGCTGCTGACGCGCGATCATGGGCGCCATCTGGGCCTAGTGCGCGGCGGCAGCGGCCGGCGTGCGCGCGGCCTCTACCAGCCCGGAAACCGCCTGAAGGCGACATGGCGCGGACGCCTCGCCGAACATCTCGGCAGCTTCGGCTGCGAAATGATCGAGGCGGTGGCGGCGCCCTTGATGGGCGATCCGCTGCGGCTGGCGGCGCTGAGTTCGCTCTGCGCGGTGGCCGAGGCGGCACTGCCTGAGCGCGAGCCGCACCAACCGGTTTTCGACGCCCTCGCAGTGGTGCTGGATGTGCTCGGCAGTGCCGATGCGAACGTCTGGCAGAGCGTCTATGTGAAATGGGAGATCGGGCTTTTGCAGGAACTCGGCTTCGGCCTCGACTTCAGCCAGTGCGCGGCGACGGGAAGCCTCGACAACCTCGCCTTCGTCTCGCCGCGTACCGGGCGTGCGGTTTCGGTGGAAGGCGCCGGACCTTACCGTGACAAGCTGCTCGACCTGCCGGCGTTCATGCTGTCGGGAAACGCGTCAGCGCCGAGTACCGACGACATTCTCGCCGGCCTGCGAACCACCGGATACTTTTTGGAGCGTCATGTTTTCTCGGGCCGACGCGAGGCGAAAACGCCCGACGCTCGCAACCGTTTCGCCGACCGTCTCGCTGGACGAACGGTTACCGGCGTCTAAGCACCGAGTTCTTTAAGCCGCCGACGATTGACTTTCGACTACGACCAAATTGTCCGCCGCTTGACGACCATCGGGCAACGGAGCCATGTCAAATTTTATTCTTTGACCATCGACCAAGGTCTTAAGCCCCGCCTTCTTAATGGCACTGATATGGACGAAAGCGTCGTCGCCGCCGTCATCCGGTTCGATAAAACCGAACCCTCTCTTTCGGTTGAACCACTTTACTGTTCCAGTTGCCATAGCGTCTCCCCATACCCTCAATCGGAGCCTACAGTTCCAATTCCACTGCGCGAAAAGTGCAACATTTTACAATTAGTGAGTCTGACGGGGTTTTCAATAGGTGTGTATACTGATACATCGCAACCGATTGACGCGCCGAAACAGGCGCATACTATATGTAGAATTCGCGAAAAATTGATAGGAACCAACTATGTCTAAATCAGTCGCCGCCGAGGATATCCGCGAAACGCGCCTCGCCGACGCGCTCAGCGAACGCTACCTGTCATACGCACTTTCGACCATCATGGCGCGCTCTTTGCCGGACGTTCGCGACGGCCTGAAGCCGGTACATCGCCGGCTGCTATACGCCATGCGCCAACTG
The DNA here is from genome assembly GCA_038152725.1 of Rhodospirillaceae bacterium. Taxonomy (GTDB): domain Bacteria; phylum Pseudomonadota; class Alphaproteobacteria; order Rhodospirillales; family Casp-alpha2; genus TMED8. Next base: position 764 of record JAYOXJ010000295.1, on the reverse strand, counting down.
AAGCTCGACCCCGGATCGGGCTTTAAGAAGTGCGCACGGGTGGTAGGCGACGTCATGGGTAAATACCATCCGCACGGCGACCAGGCCATTTACGATGCCATGGTGCGGTTGGCTCAGGATTTCGCCCAGCGCTATCCGCTGGTCGAGGGCCAGGGCAACTTCGGCAATATCGACGGCGATAACGCCGCCGCTATGCGTTACACCGAGGCCCGCCTGACCAAGGTCGCTTGGGCATTGCTCGACGGCATCGATCGCGACGCCGTCGATTTTCGCGATACCTACGATGGCGAGGACGCCGAGCCTATCGTGCTGCCGGCGCGGTTCCCGAACCTGCTCGCCAACGGCGCCGCCGGCATCGCCGTCGGCATGGCGACGAGCATTCCCCCGCACAACGCTGGAGAACTCTGCGACGCGCTCTTGCATCTAATCAAGTTTCCGCGCGTCACCTTCGACAAACTGGCCGAACTTGTTCCCGGTCCGGATTTCCCGACCGGCGGCGTACTGGTCGAGCCGCATGAGCAGATCATCGAAGCTTACAAGACCGGTCGTGGCAGCTTTAGGCTCAGGGCACGCTGGAAGCGCGAAAAGCTGCCGCACGGGCTCTTCCAGATTGTCATCACCGAAGTGCCTTACCAGGTGCAGAAGTCGCGGCTTATCGAAAAGATCGCCGAACTGATGCAGGCCCGTAAACTGCCCATGCTCGGCGATATCCGCGACGAGTCGACGGAAGACGTGCGCATCGTGCTGGAGCCGAAGAACCGCAC
>JAYOXJ010000294.1:3051-4576 GCA_038152725.1 Rhodospirillaceae bacterium | reverse complement strand
CACTCTATCTGGTCGATTCCGGCGCGCAGTATCCCGACGGCACCACCGACATCACCCGCACGGTCGCCATCGGCGCGCCCAGCGCCGACATGCGCCGCCATTTCACGCTCGTGCTCAAAGGGCACATCGCGCTCGCCCGCGCCGTCTTCCCGAAGGGCACCTCGGGCAGCCAGCTCGACGTCCTCGCGCGCTCCGCGCTTTGGCGCGCCGGCCTCGACTACGACCACGGCACCGGCCACGGCGTCGGCAGTTATCTCAGCGTGCACGAGGGCCCGCAACGCGTCTCCAAGATGCCGAACACGGTGGCGCTGGAGCCGGGCATGGTGGTCTCCAATGAGCCCGGCTTCTACCTCTCCGGCCGCTACGGCATCCGCATCGAGAACCTGGTCCAGGTGGCCAGGGCCGAAGGTGCGGCCGGCGATGCCGGGTTCCTCGCCTTCGAGACGATCACGCTGGCGCCGATCGACCGCAACCTGATCGATACCGCACGCCTCGATGCCGAGGAGACCGCCTGGCTCGACGCCTATCACGCCCGCGTCCGCGATTCGCTGGCGCCGCAGCTTACGGGCTCGGCGGCGGCCTGGCTGGCGGCGGCGACGGCACCCCTATCCAGCGGCGGCGCATCCTAGCTGGGCCCCGGCGATCGGCCGCAAAGGACTGCATTTCGGGCGTTTTCAACCTTCCCAACCATCGCCAGACAGTTGTCAACGCCGGGAATGTAGATAAAATCCCCGAAAGATTCGACAGGGAAGCATACGGTACGTCCAAAGGCTCTTTTTGGATTCGGAAAGAAGAAAAAACAAAAGAAGCCGCTCGGCCCGCCGCAGGATCCGAAATGGACCCACGGCGAGGGTGGGCGTTTTCCCAAATTTCTCGACCTCGATCCGGAAGCCGCCGGCTTGAGCGGCAAGTCCGGCGTGTTCGCCATCTGGCACACCGGTGTGCAGCCGGGCTGGGTCTATATCGGTCGCACTCCCGACCTGGCGCGCACCTTCTTCGATCTCGGCGACAACGAGGACATCCTGGAATATCGCAACCGTGGCGCGCTCTGCGTGTCGTTGTGCTACATCCGCGACGACTTCCAGGACGGCGTCGTCACCTACCTGACCAAGGCGCTGAAGCCCAAGGTCGACAATCCGCAGTGCAAGAGCGAGGAAGACGTCGACATGGTTGCCGTGTTCCCGCCGGGCATGGCGCCCAAGGAAGACGCGCCCGCCGCCAACCCCGGTGCCAAGCCCGCGCCGACAAAGCCAAAGTGATCGGACGCCGCCTCAGGCGGCGTCCTGGCAATTCATCTCCACGATATCGGCGATCTCGGCCATGATGGCGTTGAGGTCGAAGTCCTTCGGCGTATAGACGCGCCGGACCCCTGCCGCCCTGAGCACGTCGGCATCGGCGGCCGGGATGATACCACCGCAGACCACCGGCATGTCCGAGAGCCCGGCCTGCTTCAGCCGCGCCATGACGTCCGAGACCAGCGGCACGTGCGAGCCCGACAGGATCGACAGCCCGATCAGGTGCACGC
>JAYOXJ010000294.1:0-3041 GCA_038152725.1 Rhodospirillaceae bacterium | reverse complement strand
ATCTCTTCGGGCGTCAGGCGGATGCCTTCGTAGATCACCTCGAGGCCGGCGTCGCGCGCACGCACGGCGATCTGCTCGGCGCCGTTGGAGTGACCGTCGAGGCCGGGCTTGCCGACCAGGATCTTGATGCGTCCGCCGAGCTTGGCGGAGACCGCTTCGACGCGTTTGCGCACGTCGTCCAACGCCGCCACCGGCTGCGACTTGGCGCCGCCGACGCCGGTCGGCGCGCGGTATTCGCCGAACACCTTACGCAGCGCGCCGCCCCATTCGCCGGTGGTGACGCCGGCATGGGCACATTTAATCGAGGCCTCCATGATGTTGGCGCCTTCGCGCGCCACGCGCTCGAGTTCGGCCACGGCTTTTGCCGCCGCCGCCGCGTCGCGGCCGGCGCGCCACTCGGCGAGCCCTTCGAGCTGGCGCTGCTCGGCGGCCGGATCGACGGCGAGGAACGAGTCCTCGGCGCTCGCCAGCGGCGACGATTCGGCCTCCTGGAACTTGTTGACGCCGACGACGATCTGCTCGCCGGCCTCGATGGCAGCGAGGCGCCGGGCGTTGCTCTCGACCAAAAGCCGCTTCATGTAGCTCTGGTCGACGGCGGCGACGGCGCCGCCCATGGCGTCGATGCGCTGGAGCTCTTCGCGGGCCGCCAGCTTCAACTCCTCGACCTTGGCGGCGACGGCGGTGGAGCCCGCGAAGATATCGCCGTATTCGAGCAAGTCGGTCTCGTAGGCGACGATCTGCTGCAACCGCAGCGACCACTGCTGGTCCCACGGACGCGGCAGGCCGAGCGCCTCGTTCCAGGCCGGCAGCTGCACGGCGCGCGCGCGGGCGTCCTTCGATAGCGTGACGGCCAGCATCTCCAGCAAGATGCGATAGACGTTGTTCTCCGGCTGCTGCTCGGTGAGGCCAAGCGAGTTGACCTGCACGCCGTAGCGGAAGCGGCGCATCTTCTCGTCTTCGATGCCGTAGCGCTCTGCGGTGATCTCGTCCCAGAGTTCCGTGAACGCGCGCATCTTGCACATCTCGGTGATGAAGCGGATGCCGGCGTTGAAGAAAAACGAGATGCGACCGACCACGGCCGGAAAGTCCGCCGCCGGCACCTGGCCCGACGCCTTGACCTTGTCGAGGATGGCGATGGCATTCGCGAGCGCGAAGGCGAGTTCCTGTTCCGGCGTCGCGCCGGCTTCCTGCAGGTGGTAGGAGCAGACGTTGACCGGGTTCCACTTCGGCAGTTCGCGGTAGGTGAAGCTGACCACGTCGGCGGTCAGTTTCATCGATGCTTCCGGCGGGAAGATATAGGTGCCGCGCGAGAGGTATTCCTTGATGATATCGTTCTGAGTGGTGCCGGCGAGTACCTGGCGATCGGCGCCCTGGCGTTCGGCGGCGGCGATATAGAGTGCCAGCAGCCACGACGCCGGCGCGTTGATGGTCATCGACGTGTTCATCTCGGCCAGCGGGATGCCGTCGAACAATTGCTGCATGTCGCCCAGGTGCCCGATCGGCACGCCGACCTTGCCGACCTCGCCCCGCGCCAGAACGTGGTCGGTGTCGTAGCCGGTCTGGGTCGGCAGGTCGAAGGCGACGCTGAGGCCAGTCTGGCCGCGCGCCAGATTCTTGCGGTACAGCGCGTTCGATTCGGCAGCCGACGAATGGCCCGAATAGGTGCGGAACAGCCAGGGCTTATCGCGTCGGGGCGTCGCCGACTCCGATTTTGCATTTGCGAATTTTTCAGCCATCATTATCCCCTACGGCCGATGTTTTCTGGACATCAACTAATTGAATTTAAACGAAAGATATCGTAATTTTATTTCGTTTTAACCTATACTCACGTAATTTAACCAATTGTGCATTGCGAAGTAAAACACAAACGTCTAAGACGGAGACAGCCTCAATCCGGCACATTCGTCGATCGGCCGGAAACCGCAAACGAAAACATGAGGAGCGTGCAATGACCGAAGCCGCCGAGGTCGTCGAATTGTTCCCAGGCCAGGAGAAGAAGGATCTTTACGAGCTGGGCGAGATTCCGCCGCTCGGCCACGTACCTTCCCAGATGTATGCCTGGGCGATCCGCAAGGAGCGCCACGGCGATCCCGACAGCGCCATGCAGGTCGAGGTCGTGCAGACGCCCGAACTCGACAGCCACGACGTGCTGATCATGGTGATGGCCGCCGGCGTCAATTACAACGGCGTTTGGGCCGCGCTCGGCAAGCCGATCTCGCCGTTCGACTACCACAAGGCCGAATACCACATCGCCGGTTCCGACGCGTCCGGCATCGTCTGGGCGGTCGGCTCCAAGGTGAAGCGCTTCAAGGTCGGCGACGAAGTCGTCGTGCACTGCAACCAGGACGACGGCGACGACGAGGAGTGCAACGGCGGCGACCCGATGTTCTCGACCTCGCAGCGCATCTGGGGCTACGAGACGCCGGACGGCTCCTTCGCCCAGTTCTGCCGCGTCCAGGACCGCCAGTGCATGGCCCGGCCGAAGCACCTGACCTGGGAAGAGAGCGCGTGTTACACCCTGGTGCTGGCGACCGCCTACCGCATGCTGTTCGGCCACCGTCCGCACATCCTGCGCCCCGGCCACAACGTGCTGGTGTGGGGTGCGTCGGGCGGTTTGGGCTCGATGGCGATCCAGCTCTGCGCCGTCTCGGGCGCCAACGCCATCGGTGTCATCTCCGACGACGACAAGCGCGACTTCGTCATGAGCCTGGGCGCCAAGGGCGTCATCAACAGGAAGGACTTCAACTGCTGGGGCCAGCTGCTGCCGGTCAACGGCGAGGGCTTCGGCGACTACATGAAAGAGGTCCGTAAGTTCGGCAAGGCGATCTGGGACATCACCGGCAAGGGCAACGATGTCGATTTCGTCTTCGAACATCCCGGCGAGGCGACCTTCCCGGTCTCCTGCAACGTGGTCAAGCGCGGCGGCATGGTCGTCTTCTGTGCCGGCACCACCGGCTACAACCTGACCATGGACGCGCGTTTCGTGTGGATGCGCCAGAAGCGTATCCAGGGCAGCCACTTCGCCAACCTGATGCAGGCCA
>JAYOXJ010000293.1:0-4613 GCA_038152725.1 Rhodospirillaceae bacterium | reverse complement strand
ATCGCCAGCACCCGGTCGTGGTGCGCCGCGTCCATCACCTCGACGCGCGAGCCGAGCTTCCGCCACATCGCCTCGATGCGCCGGACGGCATCGGCGTCGGTGCCTTCGGCGGGCGTCAGGATGCACCAGCGGTCCTCGAACAGCGTCGCGAAACCGGCGGCGGGGCCGGAATGCTCGGTGCCGGCGACCGGATGCGCCGGGACCAGATGCACGCCCGAGGGAAGATGCGGCTGCACGTCGTCGATCACCGAGGCCTTGCACGAACCGACGTCGGAGACGATGGCGCCGGGTTTCAGGTGTTTGCCGATGTCGCGCGCGATCTGCTTGTTGGCACCCAAGGGCGCGCACAGCACAATGAGATCAGCGTCCTTCACCGCGGCGGCCGCCTTCATGTGATAGCTGGTGCCGAGCTTGAGGCGCCGTGCGGCGTCGAGCGTCGCGCGGCGGCGCGTCGAGATGGCGATTTCCCGGGCGAGCTTGTGCTTCTTCAGCGCGCGCGCCAGCGACGAGCCGATCAGCCCGATGCCGATCAGCGCCACCTTGCCGAACGGCTTCGGCGCGGTGCTCATGCGTTGCGACCCAGGAAGCGCGCCAGGCTGTCGACCACGGCCTGCATTTCGTCCTCGGCGCCGACGGTGATGCGCAGACACTCGGGCAGCCCGTAGCCGGCCATGCGGCGCACGATGATGCCGTCGCCCTTGAGGAAGGCATCGGCGGCTTCGGCGCCGTGTTCGGGGAAGGCGCCGAAACAGACCAGCACGAAGTTGCCGACGCTGTCGGTGACCGAGAGCCCGAGCTCGCGAAGCTTGGCCGTCGTCCACGGCAGCCATTGGTCGTTGTGCGCGCGGACGCGCGCGGTGAACGCCCGGTCGCGGACCGCGGCCGCACCGGCCACTTGTGCGGCCGAAGCGACGTTGAAGGGGCCGCGCACGCGGTGCAGCACGCCGGCAACCGCCGGCGGCACGTAGCCCCAGCCCAAGCGCATGCCGCCGAGGCCGAAGATTTTCGAGAACGTGCGGGTCATCACCACGTTGTCGTGGCTCTCGACCATCTCGGCGCCGTCGGAATAGTCGTCGCGGCCGACGTATTCGGCATAGGCGGCGTCGATCACCAGCAAAACGTCGTCGGGCAGCCCCTTGCGCAACTGCTCCATCTCGGACGCCGGAATGTAGGTGCCGGTCGGGTTGTTCGGGTTGGCGACGAAACAGATGCGCGTCTTCTCCGTCACCGCCGCCAGCATGGCGTCGACGTCGGTGGTGAGGTCGGTTTCCGGCGCCGTCACCGGCGTCGCGCCGGCGGCCTTGGCCGAGATCGGATACATCAAGAAGCCATGCTGCGAATACAGCACCTCGTCGCCGGGTCCGGCGTAGGCCTTGCAGATCAGCGAGATGATCTCGTCCGAGCCGGCGCCGCAGACGATCTTCGAAGCGTCGAGCGAGAAGGTCTCGGCGATGGCTTCGCGCAGTTCGCGGCAATCGCCGTCGGGATAGCGGTGCAGCTTGGCCGACAAGTCACCGTAGGCGGCGGTGGCGGCCGGGCTCGGGCCGAGCGCGCTCTCGTTGGAGCTCAGCTTGATGACGCGTTTAGCGCCCTGGACGGCGGATTCGCCACCGACGTAGGGCGCAATCTCCATGATGCCGGGGCGGACACGAAGCTCGCTCATTTGTCGTCTCCGTGGCTCGGCGGCGGCGTCTCCAGTTCGGCCACACCCAAGGGCGTGCCGTACCCGCCGAGATGCACGATACGCGATACGCGCCCGCCGAGCGCGTCCTTAAGGCGCGCCATCTGGCGCCCACCCGGTTCGATGAAGCCGAAGGCTTCGATCAGGTAGGTCCAGCCGGGCGGCCGGCTCGGGTCGTGCCAGAGCTGGTGGAAGGCGGCGGCGAAGCCGGCCTGCGAGAGCGCGTTCTCGATCGGCGGAAAGCCGATGTCGGCTTCCGTCTCGACGGCGAGCAAAGAGCGGTCGCGTCCGGTCTGCTCCTGGGCGACCGGGCAGATCACCAGCGCGTCCAGGTCCTTGTCGTGGCTGTTTGCGCCGGGGATGAACGGCAGCCGGCAGATCACCTTGGGCGCGTCGGCGGCCTCGCTGACCAGGTAGCGCCACCAGGGCTCGTTCCTATCGCGGCTCGGGAACGGCAGCACGCCGACGGTCGCCTGCTGGTCGCGCACGGCCTCGACCACGGCGCGGGCCGAAGTGAAACGTTGCATCGGCGTGAAGGTGCCGTACTGGTCGCGCGCCAGGTCCCAATAGCCCGGCACTTCCTCCGGGTGGAACACGGCGACCGAAAACGGCCCCTCGAAACTGAGCGTGGCGACGATCATCTCGCGCCAGATGCGGCATAGCTCGCGCTTGGGGAACGGGCTCGCGTGATCGGCGCAGAGGCGATAGAGAATCTCCGCCTCGCGTGCCGGCCGGATCTTCACCGCGACGTTCTTCTTGATCTCGCGCACGCCCTCGACGACGCGGGTGCGGCGCTGGATCAGGTCGTGGATCGAGCGGTCGATCTCGTCGATCTGCTTGCGCAGTTCCAGAAGCTTTTCTTCGTTGGTCGCCATCGTCGGTCCCGTTTCTGCCGTATCCCGGGCCTGGGTCTGGTCCGGGGCCCGCTAGTGATAATGGCAAGGTCCGGTAAAATCAAAGAAAACAGCGGTCAGGCCCGGTTACTCGGCGAGATACCTGGAATCGCTTGCGACCCGCTGGCTCGGACCGGTGACAGGCAGGTAGCCGCGCACACGCGACTTGGTTCCGGCGACGGAGCCGGCGTAGATCTGCTTGGTCGCTTCGGCGATGATGACGCCGCCCAAGACCGGGAAATAGCGTTCGCCGATGCGTTCCCAGGCGCCGGCCGCCGATTGGATCATGCGCGAGCCGAACGGCGGCATGAACAGCGCGCGGGTGATCTCGACCGGAGTGAACATGTTCTCGCGCAACACGTGCGAAAGCTGCTGGCCGGAATAGGGCAGGCCATAGCCGAACGGCGAGCGCTCGAACCGGGCCCAGAGGCCGCGCCGGTTCGGCACCACGACGATCAGCCGGCCGCTGCCGGCGAGCACCCGCCACACCTCGCGGAGCAGCGGCCGCACCCGTTCGGCGTATTCGAGGGCGTGCACCAGGACGACGCGGTCCATGCTGAAGTCGTCGAACGGCAACGACAGTTCGTCGACCAGGGTGGTCAGACCGGGCCCGTCGGTCGGCCAGTGCAGCACGCCCTGGGCGGCCGGCATGGCGGCGATGACGCGTTCCGAGCGTTCGCGCATGGCGGCGAGGTAGGGAACGGCATAGCCGAGCCCGAGTACGCTCATCCCCTTGGTGTCGGGCCACATCCGGGCCAGCCGCGCGTTGATCAGGCGCTGGCACTGGCGGCCCGTGGGAGTCGCGTAGAAATCCCTGATATCGACGACATCGCGCCACATGGGGTCGAGCTTACACCGGCGCGCCCCGCTTGCCAGCCCGCGATGGGCTTTCTTCCGCAGCGTGCTATTGCTAGCATTCCGCCGCTGGCACCGTTTCGCGCCGCGGGTTTTTGAACAATGGAAGGCCTATTCATGCTGCTCTACAACGCGCCGACGTCGCCCTATGGGCGCAAGGTCATGGTGACCGCGCTGGAAACGGGAGTGATCTCGAAGATCGAGGTGCTGCGCACCCGGCCGAGCGATACCGACACCGATCTCCGCGAACGCAATCCGCTCGGCAAGATCCCGGCGCTGATCACCGACGACGGTACGGCGCTGTTCGATTCGCCGGTGATCTGCGAATACCTGGACAGCCTGCACGATGGGCACAAATTATTCCCGGCCGCGGGTCCGGCGCGCTGGCTGGCGTTGCGCCAGCAGGCGGAGGCCGACGGCATCCTGGACGCGGCGATCGCGCGCCGGAGCGAGAACAACCGGCGCGAGGAGCTCCGCTCCAAGGCCTGGATCGGACACCAAACCGCTGCCATGCATCGTGCGCTGGCGCACCTCGAGGCCGACGTCGATGCGCTCTCCGGTGCGCCGACCATCGGCCAGATCACCATCGGCTGCATGCTCGGCTATCTCGATTTCCGCTTCCCGGACGAGGACTGGCACGGCCTGGCGCCGAACCTGTCGGACTGGTTCGCCGGGTTCAGCCAGCGCCCGTCGATGCAGGCGACGGTGCCGTCGGACCAGGCCTGAGCGGCGCCCGGTGGCGCCTCCCAGGTCCGATCCGAAGACCGCCTTCGCCGCCGCCGAGGCGTTGCAGAGGGCCGGCCGCCTGGCTGAGGCCGAGCGCGCCTGGCGTGAGCTTGCGGGCGATCTCCCCCGTCATGCCGGCGTGCACGCCAATCTCGCCATGGTGCTGTGGCAATTGGGCCGCCTTGCCGATGCCGAGGCGGCGGCCGCAGACGCGCTCGCCCGCGACCCGGACATGATCCAGGCCCTGGCGATCGCCGCCGCCGCGGCCGAGACGCGCGGCGCCGACGGCCTCGCCATCGAACGCTACCGTCGCGCGCTCGAACTCAAGCCCGACCTGGCGACGGCGCTGCACGGTCTCGCCAACATTCATCTTCGCAACGGCGACCTCGCCCTGGCGCGCAAAGCCGCAGAGCGCATGACCGCGGTGGCGCCGCTGGCGGCCGCGGGCTGGGACAACC